>JBDHLU010000050.1:0-24541 GCA_039656555.1 Gemmatimonadota bacterium
ACGACCGTCGGCGCAGCGTTCGGACTGCCGCTGAATACGGTCGGCGGGCCCTATGAAGACGAGTTTGGCACCTTCTTCATCGCGCCGACGATGCACACCGTTGCCGACACGGCCGGGTTCGGCGATCAACTCGATGCGCTGCGGTTGGAAATCGCCCAGGCGATCCAACAGACACGGATCCAGTTCATCGTTGCGGCCCTACGGGAAGACGCCGACGTAGTCGACCGGAGGCAGGAACTCCAACTGGCGGCCCAACGGCAACCCGAACTTCCGTTTGGGGCGACGAGTCCATTGGGATTCTAAGAGACGAGCGATCGGGGACTGGCGGTCATTCAGAAAGCTTCTTAGGCTCCCCTTCCCGGCGCGTTGCCGCCTCGTTCATTGACGCGGGAGCGTCAATCTGACGTGAGGAAGGAACCGCTTGATCGGGGTCCTCGATCGAGTTCTTCATGTCTTTGATGCTACTCTTGAACTCGCGGATGCCCTTGCCTAGCGAGGATCCAATTTCGGGAAGCCGCTTCGCGCCGAAGATCAAGAGCGCGATCCCCATGATGACGAGTAGTTCCGGAATGCCAAGATTTCCAAACACGGGATCACCGCCGAGCTTTGAGTTCGCCGATCAACACCATCGAACCTAGAACAGGGAGCGCGCCAGCATATAGGCGAGCAATATCCCCACGATGCCGAGCAGCGAAACCTGTAGGGTCAATGGACCTAGTGTAGCACTAAAGATAATAAGGTCGAGTGAAAAGGGCCCGATCGAGGGGCTCACAGTCCACGTGAAGAACTCTTTCGCTGGGCCGTCGGGGAGAAAGCGCTTGAGCAGGGCGGAGAGGAACCCTCCGAGTACGAACCCCGACGTGAGTACTGAGAGGTAGAAGAGTGGCCCGCGTTTGGCAATTGCCACCGATCAACTCCTTCGTTCGACGACGTAGGAAACGGCATCGCGAAGCGCGTCGTGCGCGCGGGACACCGGAATCCGGTCCAGTTCGGCTTCCGCCTCCCCCGCGAAGTGGCTTGCGCGGTCCCGGGCCGCTTCGATTCCACCCCGCTCTTGGACGATGGTAATAACCTCGTGGATCTGTGCGTCCGTCGGGGTCGCTGTCACCATAAGATCCTCGGTGGTGGTCCGCTCGCCAGGGTCCATGTTCGGGATTGCCGCGATCAGAGGCAGCGTGATCTTGTGCTCGCGCAAATCCAACCCCGCCGGCTTGCCTGTGACATCTTCCGATCCCGTGTAGTCCAACAGATCATCCGTGATCTGGAATGCCATCCCCAGGCTCCGACCGAAACGGCGAAGCGTGTCGCGATGTTCGTTGTCGAGAGCGGCAACCTCGCAGGCACCGGAGATCAAAGATGCCGTCTTCGCGTTGATCAGACGGTAGTAATCATCCTCGGTGAAGTCGAGGAAGTCGTGGGCCTCGATTTCATGCATCTCTCCCACCGTCATCTCATTGGTCACCCGACTCATGACGCGCAGCGGTTCCAGTACATCGAGATCGACGAGCTGGATGATTGCCCGCGAGTACAAGTAGTCGCCCATGATCACGGCAGTCTGATGACTGAACAGCGCGTTGACCGTGGGTTGGCCCCGACGAAGCACGGAGTGATCCACCGAGTCGTCGTGAATCAACGTCGCGAGATGAATAAGTTCGACCGCCGCAGCAAGTCGGACGTGTCGGTCGGTCACCGCATCCGCTGCCTGTGCCGACAGGAGCACCAGAGTCGGACGAAACATCTTGCCCCGGATTTGAAGCAAGTGGGTGTTCACGTCGGCGATCGACGGAAAATCGGTCCTGATGACCCGGGCCAATTCCTCAAAAACCGCATCGAGTTCTTGTTTGACCGGCTGCTGAATCGAGGCGAGTGCGACCGGGGCGATTTGTGGCGGCATGACTATTTCCCCGCCGCCCCGGCCAGCGACTTGACGCGATCTTGCACGTCTTCGAAACCTACGTCAACAGAGAAGACCCGTTGATAACACTCGAGTGCCGGCCCCTGACGCGCCTGCTCCTCTTCGCACCGACCCAGCCAATAGAGAAGTGCGATCTTCGCTTCGTCCGAGCCATCCTCGGCGTCGATCGCTCGCCTTAGAACTGTCCCGGCAACGGAAAACTGTCCCTTCTCAAAGAAACACAAACCAAGGGACTCCGCAGTGCGGAGTCGTCCCTGGCTGGCGCGAAGCGCCTTTTGGAATTCGGTAATCGCTTCGTCGAGCAAGCCCATCTCCTTGAAGGCAACCCCAAGATCGTAGTGCGACTGCCAATCCTCGTCCGAAATATTCTCTTCGATCCCCTTCTTGAAGGCCGAAAGCATTTCGGCGAAGTCCCTTTCCTCGTCGCCGGTCGGCTCCTCTTCCCGAATCCGCATACGCGGATCCATCCTTTTCTTCTTGGTAGCCGGCTCATCTTCAAAAAGCAGGGCCCCAAGATCGACATACTCCTCACCTCCGCTCGAATCCGCTGTCGCCGTCGCGGCTTCTTCGGGAGGAGATTCGGGCTCGGGCGCCGCGGCGAGCGTCTCGACTTGCAGCTTCGCTCGGTCGTTGCCGGGATCGCGCTCGAGAATACGTTGGTATACGGCGCGCGCCCGATCGGTGGAGCCCTCTCGGAACAGGGCGTCAGCCAAACCTAGATACGCGTCGATCAAACCATCTTGCTCGCCCCGCCGAAACGCGTATTCGACGTCCTTCTGGTGGTATTTGACCGAATTCGGATCCAACCGGAGCGCCTCGTCTGCCACGCTCTCCGCAAGGCCCCATTGGTCCTGTTGCTCGAACAATTCGATGGCGACATCTAGTTCCTGGAACGCACGATCACGCTCGGCTGCCTCGAGTAGCGATTCGGCCAATTGCCGGTGCAGTCCAGCGTTGTCGGGATCGTCCGCCACTTGCCCTTCGAGCGTCGCCACATCGACCAACTCCACAGCCGATGCATCATCTTCGAGATCCGCCGCAATAGCGGCTCCCAAGTCGAAGCCCTCGGATTCGGGCTCCGCCGCCAGGTCCTCGGTTTCCGCAGGCTCTTCCGTGACTTCGAGATCGAGATCGTCGACCTCGAGTTCGGGCACGTCTAACGACACGTCCGAATCCCCAGTGTCGAGCAAAACAGGACCATCGAGATCGAGGTCCGCGACCTCAAAACTGTCGGAAGATTCCGCCTCTGGTACATCAGCTACTTCCTGTAACTCTTCTACCTCCAGGACCTCCTGCACCTCGATCTCACCGATAACAGCGTCTCCCTCGTCCTCGCCGAGATCGAATTCCTGCCCCTCGACGACCAAGACGTCCTCAGTCCGTTCGACACCCTCCGGTTCATCCAGCTCCTCTACGTCTTCGGCCTCCAGATCAGTCACCGACGTGCGTTCCATCTCGGCCGGCTCCTCGACCGCCTCGACATCGTCCGGCTCGCCATAGTCATCGGCAAGAGAGGTGGTATCGATATCGACAGCCGCGACCTCTTCGACGGCTTCCTCCTCATCTTCCCCTATCGCGGTGGGTTCGATATCGAGTTCAGTGGTCTCGACCACTTCGAATTCTTCCTCCCCAAACGCCGTGGGCTCGATCTCGAGGTCCTCCGGTTCCGGTTCCGGCTCCGGCTCAGGGGCCTCGGCCATCGGCTCAGGAGCGGGTGCTTCTTCCTTTTCTTCCACCGCAACCGGGGCATCAAAATCGAGGAAGATGAGATCGGACGTCTTCTTCCTTCCACCAGACTTCTTCAACTCTGCCCTGGGCTCAGATTCCGCATCGAAATCCGGGTCAACGGCCTTCATCCGCTCAATGGTGGTCCGTGTCTTCCGCTCGTCCCCCCTGGCCTCGACCTCCGCATACAGTTTTGCCAGCTGGTCTCGCGCTTCATCGGTGCGCGCAGCCTGCTTCAGCTGCTCCGCGAGCAGTAATCGAATCTCGTCGCTATTCGGCGAGAGGTCGGCAAACTCCTTGAGCGCGATGAACGCCTCTTCGAGCTTCCCACTTCTCTCCATGCGTTGGGCGTATTCGAGCAGGTTCCGCTTGGCTTCGGAGATGAAGCCCCGATCGATCATGAGTTTGGCCAACTTGAGGTACACCGGCGTCCGGCCCGGCGACGTCCGCAGGATCTTGTTACACAAAGCAATCGCGTTGTTGGGAAACCCCGACTCGGCATAGCGGTTCGCAGCCCGCTCGTACAACTCAACGGCCGCCCCCACGTTCCCCATTTTGACGTGCAGATCTCCGACCTTGTTGAACAGCCCGAGCTCATTGTCGAGTTCCGGCGTTCCCTCCAGTTCGTCGATCACCTTGGTGTAGAGGTCGATGGCCTTGTCGAGTTGGTCCTTCTGCTCGAACTTGCGGGCCTTGTTCTTTGTCTTGTCGATGTTCAGAGTGCGCCCCTAGGATTCGGGAGAACCACCAAGAAACCGGGCACATGTGCCCTAGACTAGAAAATGTAGATGCCGCTTTCCAGGGTGACAAGGACGCCCTGACACCCATACCTCCTCAATGAGGTTGACCCCGTACCAGTAGGTCAACTCCCGCCAATCGAGAATCTTGGCCAGCGCAATGTCAGCCCGGAACCCGGGGGCGATTTGCCCACGCGTGTGGGCCTCGCCCACCGCTGCTGCGCCGTTGACTGTCATCGCCACCACCGCCTCAGCAGGATGGAGACCCATTTGCGAAATAGCCATGGCCGCCATCAGGGGCAGACTCATTCCGGGAGCGGAGCCCGGGTTGAAATCGGTGGCAAGAGCGACCGCCGCCCCCGCCTCGAGGAGCCGGCGGGCTGGGGCCTGTCGACTCCGCCCGAGATACATCATGGTCCCAGGTAACAGCACTGCTATCGTGTCGCTTTGGCCCAGAGCAGCAATCCCGGCGTCGGAAATGGCCGCGAGATGGTCCGCGCTGACCGCGCCGAGCGAGGCCGCGAGTTCTGCTCCCCCCGACGGGTCGAGTTCGTCAGCATGGAGTTTAATGCCAAATCCGTGCTCGAGTGCGGCTTCCAAAACTCGGCGGGACTGGTCTGCCGTGAACACCCCTGGCTCACAGAACACGTCACAAAAGCGCGCCACCCCTTGGGCTCTGACCTGAGGCAGCATCTCACGAACCACGACCTCGACGTACTCGTCCGTATGGGGGCGATACTCGGCCGGAACCTCGTGGGCCCCGAGGAAGGTCGTTACAATGGCGGGTGCACCGTCACCCTCCAAGGCCCGCGCCACCGAGAGTTGCTTCAGCTCGGTGTCGACGTCGAGCCCATAGCCCGACTTGACTTCTACGGTCGTCGTTCCGTTCGCCAACAAGTACCCCAACCTACGGCGAGTCAGGTCGAGAAGGTCCGACTCGCTCCGTTCTCGGACGTCGCGAACTGTAGAAAGAATCCCGCCGCCGGCCGCAGCGATTTCCTTGTATCCCACACCCCGCGCACGCCGGTCTCTGTCATCGAGACGCGCCATCCCAAACACAGCGTGCGAGTGGCAATCGACGAATCCGGGGAACAGGACTCCATCCACTTCTACGATGGTCGCCGAGGGATCCCTACCGCGCAGTTCCGAATCCGGCCCGACTGCCTGGATGGTCCCGTCGTCACCGACCAACACCGCGCCACGATCGATGACTCCCAGCTCACTCATCTCGGCGCCACGGCGCGCGCGCGCCGGCCCCCGGCACGTCACTACCTGGCTAGCCCCGACGAGGAGCGTGGTCAGGAATCACCCTCCAACATAGGAATACGAAGACCATGTTGCTCGGCCGTTTCGACCGCCTCCGGGTACCCCGCGTCGGCGTGGCGGACGACGCCGATACCAGGATCGTTGGTGAGTACGCGCTCCAGGCGGCGCTTCGCGCCCGGTGTGCCATCGGCCACTATAACCTGCCCAGCGTGGAGGCTGTTCCCAATGCCCACCCCCCCACCGTGGTGGAACGAGACCCACGATGCGCCAGATGCGGTATTGAGGAGCGCATTGAGGATGGGCCAATCGGCAATCGCATCCGACCCGTCCGCCATAGCCTCCGTCTCGCGAAACGGCGACGCCACCGACCCCGTGTCGAGGTGATCGCGCCCAATCACGATCGGGGCGGTGAGATCCCCCCGTTCGACGAGGTCGTTCAGCGCCATACCGAACCGCGCCCGCTCACCTTGCCCCAACCAACAAATCCGTGACGGGAGACCTTGGAACGCCACCTTTTCTCGCGCAATCTCGATCCAGCGCACGAGATGCTCGTTGTCCGGAAACAGTTCGAGCACGAGATCGTCGGTCCGGTGGATGTCCTTCGGATCTCCCGACAGGGCAACCCACCGAAACGGCCCCCGCCCCTCACAGAAGAGGGGCCGTACATACTCGGGCACGAATCCGGGAATGTCGAACGCATGCTCCACCCCATGGTCGTGCGCCTCGGTCCGGATGTTGTTCCCATAGTCAAACGTGATGGCACCCGCCTGCTGCATCGCAAGCATCGCCCGCACATGGTTGGCGATCGAGTCGCGTGCTCGTGTCAGATAGGTCGTGGGGTCGGAGGCTCGTAGTGCATCCGCCTTCGCCAGCGAGTGCCCGGCGGGGATGTAACCATTCAAGGGATCGTGCGCCGACGTTTGGTCGGTCACGACGTCCGGGATGAGGCCACGTTGCACCATCTCTGGGAGCACTTCGGCGCAGTTGCCGACCAGACCAACAGACAACGCCTCACCACGGCCGCTAGCCTCGGTTACCCGCTGCCAGGCCTCGTCCAGCGATTCGGTCATCACATCGACGTACCTAGTTTCAACCCGTCGCTGAATACGGCTTGGGTCGACCTCCACCGCGAGGATCGCCGCCCCGTTCATTGTGGCGGCCAACGGCTGCGCACCACCCATTCCACCGAGACCTCCGGTCAACACCACCTTGCCGGTGAGCGACCCGCCATAGTGTTTTGTGGCAAGCGCGCCGAACGTTTCGTAGGTGCCCTGGAGAATCCCCTGTGATCCGATGTATATCCAACTGCCGGCTGTCATCTGCCCATACATCGTGAGACCCGCACGTTCCAACTCATTGAACCGATCCCATGTCGCCCAACGACCCACCAGGTTCGCGTTGGCGATCAGAACTCGTGGGGCATCCTCGTGGGTGGTGAACACCCCTACCGGTTTCCCCGACTGGACCAGCAAGGTCTCATCGTTGCCCAAGGCGCGAAGGGATCGCACGATCGCGTCAAACGCTTCCCAACTCCGTGCCGCCCGACCGGTTCCGCCGTAGACGACCAAATCCTCGGGGCGTTCGGCAACATCGGGGTCCAGGTTGTTCATCAACATCCTGAGTGCGGCCTCTTGGACCCAACCGCGACAAGAGATCTCCGTTCCGCGCGGGGCACGGATCGCTTGCCTTGTCATGCGAGTGCCTCCCTCGCGAGAAGCGCGGCCATGCCTTCGATGTCGGGCGTCAACGGACGATCCTCTTCGAGTTTGGGAACCACCATTCGTACGCGATCATAGATTTTCGCCACACCCTTGCCGGGTTTCAGGGGTTTCCGAAACTCGAGACCCTGCGCACCAGCGATCAGTTCGCAACTGACGACACGTTGAGCATTCGAGAGTATCCGTCGGACCTTATACGCTGCCGCCATTCCCATGGGAACGAAGTCCTCCTGGTTCCCATCGGTCGGCACCGATTGCACTGAGGCCGGTGTGGCAAGGGAGCGAGATTCCCCAACCAACCCGGCCGCAGAGATCTGCGCCATCATGAGGCCGGAGTGGAGCCCCGGATCTTGGGTGAGAAATGCGGGAAGACCCTGCGAGGTCTCCGGGTTTACCATGCGATCGAGACGGCGCTCCGACATGCCAGCCAATGTGGTGAGCACGATGGCCAGCATGTCGAGGGCAAATGCGACCGGCTGCCCGTGAAAGTTTCCGCCGGAGAGAATCTCCGAACCAAAGACCAGTGGATTGTCGGTCGACGCGTTGAGTTCTATTGCGGCAACACCAGCCGCGTATTCGACCGCATCGTGCACCGTCCCGAATACCTGAGGCACACAGCGCAGGCTGTAGGCATCCTGGACCCTCGGGTCGTTCTCTTTGTGAGAATCTCGGATCTCGCTGCCGGCCAGCAGGTCACGAAGGCGAGCGGCGATCTTCTGTTGGCCGCGGTGCGGACGGGCTTGGTGGATACGTTCGTCGAACGGAACTGGGGTACCCAATAGGGCCTCGAGCGACATGGCCATGGCCCCGGTCGCCGAGGCCAACAGGTTTCTCGAGTCATGCACCACGAGCGCCAGAATCGCGGTTTGGGCCTGGGTACCGTTGATGAAGGCCAGGCCCTCCTTAGCCTTGAACACAATGGGTTCCACACCGGCGGTTCGCAGGGCCTCGGCGGCCGTGGTACGCCGCCCGGGGTTGGTTGACCGTCCCCCCCCTACGACCACCTCGCCTCCTCCCATCAAACACCAAGCAACGTGGGCAAGCGGCGCAAGATCACCGCTCGCGCCAACGCTTCCCTGTTCGGGGACGATCGGGTGGATGCCGGCGTTCAAGACATCGATCAGCCTCGCCGCCAGCATCGCCCGTGCACCGCTCGTGGGACGCAGCAGCACGTTGGCGCGAAGCAGCATCATGGCGCGAACGATGTCCACGGGTAGCGCAGGCCCCACACCAGCAACATGGCTGAGAATCAAGTTCCGCTGCAGTTGATCGATATCGTCCTTGGATATCCGCACTGTGGCGAGGCGCCCGAAGCCCGTGTTGATCCCGTAAACGGGGTCGCCGCTTTCGATCATGCTTTCGACTGCGGTCCGCGAAGCATCAGCTCGCCGCGCGGCTTCTACATCAATGTGAACCGGGGCGAACTCCCGTGCGACCGCAACGACCTGCTCGATGGTAAGGGAGTCCCCGGTGAGCGTAACTGGATTCATGGGGAGGATTTTAGAGGGGAAAGGGGAAAGGGGAAAGGGGAAAGGGAAAAGGGAAAAGGGAAAAGGGAAAAGGGAAGGACGGGCGGGACGTGAGAGGTGCATCCCCTTCGCGGCTATCCCGCCGTACTGGGAGTTGGAGCACAGGGTGCGACTCAACGTCCACTACGGGGATGCACCTCTCACTTCCTCCCGCCTTCCCGTCCTACCGCCTTCCAAACGGTGCGACCAATTCCGGATTCCCCGGATCCGTCTGATAGCTCCAGTCGAAGATCACGTATTCCTTGCCCACATGGGTGAGCCGGAGGCCGCCAAACCGCGCGAACTGATCCCCACCATCCATTTCGAACACGTATCCAAACTGGGGAACCGCTTCCACCACGACCCTGGCGTATCCGCCCTCCGGCGCGATGTCGATCGCCGTTAGGTCCGGGACCGGTGCGGAATCGTACACACGCACCAGGGTTCCACTGCGGACGGGTTCTATGAAGAACTTCTGATTGAGATCGCGGGTCAGACGAAAATCTATGTCCGACCGGTTGCCGGCCATCACGATCCCGAGTTCGTCGAACTGCGCTACACCGTCGCCGTTCCTGTCGTCAAAGAAACGGAAGCCACTGTTGTCGAGGTCAACATCGCCGGCGAACACCACTATGTTGCGCGCGTCGGGTCGCGGGGTGTCGAGCCACACTGGAGCCCAGAGACTTTCCCAGCCCTCGATACTCTCCGCGGACACACCAAAGCAACGCGACACGCCGTTCGGCAGGGCACCGACAAGAAACTCAGGCGCGACCGTGGTTCCCTCGAGAGCCCACGCGGTGCAGTCATCGGACGAAAAGGAATACGGTGCGCTGTACACCCGGTACTGCTTGAACCCGTTTGGCGCCGTCACAAACGCATTGTCTGCCCACGCAAGATGGACCGCACTATTGAGGCTCGTGCCAAAGAGCCAACTCGGGTCGTCGAGCCGCAAGCGCTCGTCCACGACGACCGAGGTACTCGGTTGGCCCTCGAAACCATCGAGGTTGACCGCCGAAACGAAGTACTCGAGGTCCGGGCGACCGACGTCGTGGAACGTCAACGAGGTCGTCTCGCCTCGGAGGCCAAACCCACCCGCCGCGTCGGCGCTCGAATACACGCGATACACCGAGACGTTTTCCGGCGTGACCCCATCCCAACGCAGCAACAACCCCGCTGGGGCAGCCGGGTCCCCACTCGGTTCGAGTTCGTAGATGAGATTGGTGGGCGTCTCTACAGGAACGACGATGGTTGTTTCGGAACATCCCATCGCAACGATGGAAACGATACCCATACCAAAAAGACCACGCATTCATACCCCCTAACAAAGGCGGACAGGGGTACCAAACGCATGGAGCATGCCGACCGACTATGCGCCGTAAGATATTTATTTACATAGCCTTACGTAAGCTACACACCAGGCCGCTGTCCCTCTGAGAGGACACATTGCGGGGGTCCCTGGGTCAGTTGGTCGATCGTTGATCGTACACGAACTTGAGGTCGGGTTCGTCGGTGAGCGTGATGAAGAAGCTGAACGCGAAGTTGCCGTTCGGCGCCTTGGTAAAGGCAAAGGTTGCCCTCCACCGGTGGAGATCTCGGTCAAAACGCACTACGTGCTGGCCAAAGTCTTTCTGAATGATGTCGTACTGCGTGGCCCATGAGACCGCCCAGTTCGGCGTCGGAGAAAAGCCTATCGTGAGACCGACTGTTTGGGTTCCCTGTTGTATTGGATCCGGCACATCTGCATCCTGTCGAAACCGCCGTTGATCGTAGGTTACACTTGCCTGCAATCCTCGCCCCCGCCTGACCCCACCGGCCTGCGTGCGGTCCATGAACGGATCGAGGCGAGTGGACTGGCCCATTCCCGACCCGAGTGGAGTGATGGGTTCGATAATTTCTTCAGGTCGCCCCGTCTCAAGCTCCGGCTCCGGCACGTCCCCTCCACCTAGCGCGGCAGCAATGGCTGCGAACGTTCTCCCGGAGAGTGAGAATCGAGCTGACACGCTCGAGAGAAACAGGTTGAACCTCGTGGTATCGAAGCCAACCGGGCCATCCCACAAGTTGTGCGTCATGTTGAACGAGAACCCCGGCAGCAGGTCACTCGTCATCTGGTTGGAGATCGTCTGTGTCGTGAACCCATTGCGACCGATCTCCTTGGCTTGCTCGATGTTGTACACGAATGGTGAAGTCTGGATGGACAGCAACTTCACCTTGCGGGCGTTCCGCGGGTCAGTAGTCGTGTCGCCTTCCGCGCGCCGGAATTTCCCCTCGAATGTTTGCGACAACCCAAGGGAGATCGTGTGCAACGCAGGGCTAATATTGCTTCTCCGCACCCCCGTGGGATCGATGGCGTCCGCGTAGTCTTCTCGGACGGTCGCCGACGGAGCGTAGTTCCAGGACATGAGCGGCGACAATGAGTGTCTAATTCGCGACAGCGGCCCGAACCCAGGAAAGAAACCAAAGAACGCGGGTGACATGGACGCGTTGAAGGCCAACCTCTTGCCTTGGTTCACGAACGCGCCGTTCGTGAACCGGTTCCTCAGCAGGAACGGTCCGGCGGTCGTGTTTCGAATCCCCACACTCGGTTGGATCTTCCACGTGCCGGGGAACAGGCTGGGGAGGTTGATGCCGGTGTTCCAATCGATTCCGGTTTCGAAGTCTTCTCCATAGAACCGCGTGATCGAGTCGTTTGGATTACTGGGGTCGGGCAGGACGAGTTGTGGTGGCGGGCGCGTCGTGCGCCGGTCGTTGACCGTCAGGCTATTCCGCCAGTTCCACCGGCCGAAGCGGAATGGCGTCGCAACCGAGAGATTCGTATTCCTCGTACTCCACAAAGTGGTATCGACGAGCGTGCCGCCGTCCGGCGTCGTGGTAAACTCCGGTGTCCCCGGCCGCTGTCCACCCGTTGCCGAGTTGGTAAAATTGAACGCCGGTGACCACGTGATGAAGGATCCAATGTCGATAGGGCTTGGTGTCAGGCTGATGGTCGGTATCGTCATCGTCGTCCCTCCGTTCGAGAGATCTTGCGCGAGGCTACCACCGGCCGAAAGCGTTCCCCAATCGAACTGTTTCGAAAAATTGGCCCTGCTTCCCAGCGTCGCTGTTTGGAGAAACGGATCTGTAGTATTGCGTTCGATCACGCGCGCACTCGTCGCGTAATCCACGCTGGCAGAAAGCCGCGTGCGTCGATCGAAGCTCTGCTGGTGATTCCATTGCAGCCTTAATGAACGGTCTCCAGGACTGTCGTCGACACCCTGCTCCCAGATTCTCGAGACCGCTAGCCCCCCAGTAACGAAGCGGTCGAGCCAACGGTACCGGAACTGCCCATTGAGACCGATGTAATTACCCGAAAACCAGTCCAGGGAGAACTGGACATCGGTGTAATCACTCAGCGCGAAATAGAACCCGATGTTAGACACGGTACGCTGGTATCCCGAATTCGGCCGCACGATGTCACTGATCCCAAAGCGCGGCACGAGAATCCCGGACCTGCGCCCGGGACGCATGTCTTGGAAAATGAACGGCAACCACAAGATGGGAACGTCACGCACGTAGAGCACGGCCGGCCGCGCCACCATAATGGTGCCGTTCACCCATTTCACGTTGTTGGCATCGATGTGATAGTGGGGCGTGCCAAGATCGCAGCTCGTGATATGGTTCTCGACACCGTAGATCCGTACCGACGCCGAATCGACCTCCAACCCGCCACGGAGATACCATACGACCCCGGTATTGTTGAAACTGGTCAGCGCTCGCGCCACGGTCCCGATGCGCTCGCAGGTGTCGTAGCGCATGCCTTCACCCGTTAGCACCGTACCCGCGTCGAACAGCACCGGGCTCCCGGTTGCATCCATGCGACATTCAGATTGAGTGAACGTCACGATGTCGGCCTCGAGCAGACTGCTCTCACGCTCGACGAGTGCCCTTCCGTTCAGCAGAATCTCTCGTGTCGCTCCGAACAGCGTGATCGAATCTCCCATGTAGCGGGTGGCCAGGTACCCTTCGCGGTCCAGCAACGCCAGCAGGATGGAATCGGCGGCGGGAAAGGCCCGGGATGGCTGAGAGGGAAGTCCGAGGTCTCGGGCAACAGCGGTATCGATAGGGGTAATCAGGGAATCTTGGGGAGCTAGCGAATCTTGGATGACCTGCGCGGAATCCGGTCGCCCAGGAGGCGGCTGCGGATCCTGGGCGTTGCCAGTCTGCGGAGCGCACAGCACGAAGAACAGGATCAAGCCCGCGATCCGATTGGCCTTCGGGACCACGAGCCTCCCGAGGAGAATGCCCGCCTCATAGAGGAGCATCAAGGGCAGAAACATGAGCACCATCGAGGCGATGTCCGCTGGTGTCACCATTGCCGCGAACACCGCTTCGATCAGAATCGCAATCGCCCGATGCTTCGCGAAGGTCTCGGGACGGATAATCCCGAGTCCGGACAGGAGCACCATGACAAGCGGAAGCTCGAACGCAAGACCGAAGACCACGAGAAATTGTACCTCGAACCCAAGGTATTCGTTCGCCGTGATGATATATTCGAGATAATCCTCCTGGAAATTGGTCAAGAGGAATTTGAGGGCCGCGGGGAATACCCACAGATAGGCCATGACCACACCGCTCACGAAAAGCACGGTGCCGGCCATCAGGGCCGGGATGATGTATTTCCGCTCATGCTCGTAGAGGGCTGGGGCAAGGAACTTCCAGAGCTGGGCAACGATCACCGGTGCGGCAAGCATGATCCCTACGAGAAACGCCAACTTGAACGTGATGAAGAAGGCATCCGTGGGATGTGTGATGTAAAGCTTACCGTCGGGCAGGTACGGTTCTATGGGAAGTTTGAGAAGATCGAGCACGGCGAACCGCTGCACGATTACGAACCCGACGATGATCCCGAGCACGATGGCGAGCAGGCTCCACAGAATCCGCCACCTCAGTTCTTCGAGGTGGTCGAGGAATGGCATCTCGCTGGGATGCGGTTTCTTCGCCATCGCCGTGGGTGGCCGGTCGGCCGGTTAGATGTCCGGAGTGTTCAACTTCGACCGGGCGAGGGCAGCCTCGTCCGATCGCGGGTGATCGTCCACCACCCGCTGGAAATACCCGCGTGCGCTGTCGAGGTCCCCCTTTTGCTCCGCGAGCAGACCCAGCCGGTATAGTGCCGTCGGCGCATTGCGCGACTCGGGATAGTCCTCAACCACTCTGAGATAGGCGGCGGCGGCGGAATCGGCATCGACATCTTCCCAGGTTTCGCCGATGAAATACCAGGCCCGCGGCACCAGTGGATCGTCAGGATAGGTGCTCACCAACATCTGAAAACCCATTCGCGCTGTCTGGGGGGCTCCACCCGCATTGAGCTGGTCGAGTGATGCCCTGAAGATCTCTTGGGCATCCACCGACGAAGTCGCCTGCCCACCCCCGGTATCCACTGGGGTATCGCCCTCGAGCGGAATCATGCCCGGGCCCCTTTGGGCGAGTTGACGCCGGAGTGCTGCGACACCCTGCTGCCCCAAGCCGGCAAGCTCCTGGACCTGAACCAGTTGGCGTTGGACTTCGGTCATGTCCGTCCGGACCTCACCCTGGAACGAAGTCAGCCGGCGCTGGATTGCCACGAGAGAATCGGCGGTGCGTTGTTGAATGGCGAGGATGTCGCCCAACGCTTCATCCAACAGAACAGCCCGCGCCGAATCGGCGCGGGCTTGTTCTGCTCGATCGTTACGAAGTCCTACTAGCTGCTCCTCGACCCTTCGGACGTCGCCCTTGAGGGCACACCCTGGGAGGGTTACGACCGTCGCGACGAGGAGAGCTAGCTCTCTCACATTCCGCTTGGCATCACCAGCTGATTCCCGCCGGCCGTGATGCGGAACTCATCTCGGCGGTTGGCTTCCCATGCATCCTCGTTCGATCGGTTGTCGAGGGGCTGCCGTTCGCCCATCGAACGGACGGTGATTCGAGACGCGTCGATGCCACGGTTGACCATAAAGTCACGCGCAGCAATCGCCCGGCGATTCCCGAGGGCCAGGTTGTATTCATCCGACCCACGCTCATCGGCGTGTCCGACGACCTCGATCCGAACCGCCGAGTTGGCCCGCATGATCGCGACCTTGCCTTCGAGCGCTTCGGTGTCAGCACCCGCGCGAACAGCGTACTTGTCAAAATCGAAGTTGATGCGTGTCGCCATCATGTTTGCCACGCGCTCGGTGATCATGCGCGCCTGGCGAGCCGCTTCCTCGCGCTCGCGGGCGATGCGCTGCTCCTCCATCTGCCGTGCACGCGCGATGCTGTCGGCCCGAGCTTGTTCACGGGCGAGTGAATCCTGACGCGCTTGCTCACGGGCGATAGAATCAGGATCGGGCCCTGGTGGTGGCGGTGGTGGACTGCTGCTACAGGCTGCCGCAAACACGATCACGGCTGCTCCCAACATCATCGTCAGCTTGAGTTTCATCGTTGCTCCCGTCCTATGGTGTCGTTGTCTCTGATAACCGCGGCGACCACGCCGGCAACCTCACTCCACCAATCCTCGTCAACTGCCGTACACGGCCGGTCTCCAAATCAATTACCCACAATTGCGACGAGCCTGTTCGGTCGGACACGAACGCAATATGCCGACTGTCTGCTGCCCAGGTCGGATCTTCGTTCCGACCAAAACTCGTCAACTGCCGGACCTCTTTTGACCGCGTATCTAAGATGAACAACTGCGGACTTCGGTTGACGTCCCGATGGAACACGACTTTGGTCCCATCCGGAGACCACTCTGGTGCGTACGAACTACCGGTGACCCCCCAATCCATTGGGGCGAACAACTCTTGACCCGTCCCGTCCACCGCCATCACGTAGATTTGCGGCAATCCAGGCCGGTCGGACACGAATGCAATCCGGCGTCCGTCCGGGCTGAACGTGGGGGAAAGGTTATCGGAAAACCTGTCTAGCGTCAAGCGCTGTAAGCAACAGTCCTGCGCAAGGTTATAGCTGTACACATGGGTCCCGGAGCCATCGGCCCGGGCGAAGGCGATTTCCTCTCCGGAGGGCGAAATCGCCGTGGCAAAATTGGTGTGTTGCTCTGTCCCAGAAATCGTCCGCCGGCTGGCAGTAGGTCGATCTGCCAGGACGAGTTTCCCACCCGTGCCCGTGAACACCGTGTAGATGAACTGCCTACCGGAACGGGCCCAGACTGGCGAATACACACTGTCCTCGGCGGGTGCAGCGCTCCGGAGCGCCCCCCCATCCGCATCGATCATCAGGAGCCGCTGGTTGCGGACGAACAGTACGCTCGACGCAGAATACCCCATCTCGCCGGCGGCCCCAAACACGAACTGATCGGCAATATCGTGAACGACCATCCGGAAGGCCTGGTTCACCACCTGCCCGAGCACCACCGAAATACGCTTCTTTTCCTGCTGCCCGTACACGTCGTAGAGCGTGACGATGACCCGATTGGAATCGACCGGCTCCACCTCGACCGCAAAATCGGCCCCGAGGGCGGAGTACAGCGAATAGTTCACGAACCGGATTCCCTCGCCGTCACCCGAATCACCCGCCGGCCTAACGGTGGACAGCATCCGCTCACCACCGGGCAGCGTGATCATCTCAAACCGGTCTGAATAGTCGAGGTCCCGCGTGAGAATCGCCTCGACGGAGTCCACGATCTCTCCCGCATCGGTGCGAAGCACCAACATCCCCGGACGTACTCCAGGCGTATACGTAATCCCGATTCGGACGCCTTGATCGATGGGAGGGACGGGATCTTGGCCATGAAGGGCGGCGGGGACAACGAGGAGGGCACAAATGCCCTTTAGTCCAACGCGGCGGCGGTCAGCGGTCACCGAATACTCGACGGGTCAAAGAAGAAATGGACGGGGAGAACGTCGTTCGCAAATCCTTCCGGCAACCGTCCGAACGCACTGGACGCGCGTTCGATGGCTCCCTGGGCCTCCAGATCGAATCCAAAACTTCCGGACCGACGGATGAATCGAACGCCGGAAAGCGATCCGTCTCGGTGCACGAAGAATTGCACCTCCGCGCGCAACGAGACGTTGCCCTTGGGCCGGTTCCACTGCCGGTACACCTGCGCCACGATGTTACGGAGGTATTCCGGATAAGGGAATTCGACACCTTCGGTCTTCACCGTTCCCGGGTCGGAGCCTGTCGAGGGTTCGACCTCGGGAAGCGGTTCCACCGGATCCGTGCGCGGCGCCGGTTCTTTCTCCTCCGGCTGTGGCGTCGGGGGCGGCGGCGTTTCGGCCACCGAGGTACGGCGTGATCGTTCGACTGGGATCGGTCGCTCGGCGGGACGTTGGATAGCCTCTGGCGCACGGCGTTGGGGCTCCGGACGCGGGGCAGGCGCCGCAATCAACTCTATGGCGTACACTGGCGGTTTGATTTCTGCGACCATGCCTGTTGACGAGAACAATGCCACCAGGGCCACGGCATGGAAGACGGCCGTGCCCGCCACAGCGGCACCGGTCGCCTGTTTCTCGCGCCGCCCCCTGAAAACCTTGACCCGGCGATGGATCACGGGTTCAGGCGCTCCGGTTCCGCAACCATGCCGAGGTTGGTCACCCCGGCCGACCGAATCACGGCTAGCACCCGAACGATGCTGCCATACGGGACCCGTTGATCGCCACGGAGATACACGCCGGTGGGTTTCTGAGCCGCGACCAAGGCAGCGAACGTGACCCGGAAGTCATCGTACGACAGTTCGAGCTCGTCGACGAAGATCTTGCCATTCTGATCCACCGTCACCCACATCCCCTCCTTGGGCTGTAGCGCCCGCGCGTCCGCACGCGGAAGCTGGACGTCGACTCCACCCTGCATGATTGGCGCGGTGATCATGAAGATGATGAGCAGCACGAAGGCGACGTCGACCAGCGACGTCACGTTGATGTCGGCCGAGACCTGAAGGTCACCGCGGCTTCGCATCAGATCCGCCCCTCTCGCGCCAAGGTGCCAATGATCTCTTGGGCAAACCCTTCCAGTTCACCCGTGATCAGGCCCAGGCGGCTCACAAAGATGTTGTAGGCAATAACCGCTGGAATGGCGACCGCGAGCCCGACTACCGTAGTCACCAAAGCCGCCGCCACTCCGGGCGCAACTGCGGAAATGCTTCCAGAACCCTCGGCGGCAATCCCAATGAACGCATCCATGACTCCCAAGACGGTTCCCAACAGCCCGAGGAGCGGGCTGACCGAACCGATCGATGCCAACCAAGGTATAAACCGGGCCATGAGGTCACGTTCCGCGCCAACTTCCTTGGCCAACACCATTTTGAAGACGTCGAGCTGGGTAGCACTCATCGTTTCCTGCGCGGTGCCCGCCTCTTGCGTGAGTGCCCCCGGGCGCAACTCAGAGAAGAAGTTGACACCCTCACGAAGCAGTCTTCCATACGGCGACGGCGGCAACTTCATCGCGGCGTGATAAGCGTCCTCGAGGCGTGTCGTCTTCTCGAGGGTGTCAAAGAACCGGTCGCCCTGGGTTCGTATCCGATGGAACTGGACGCCCTTCAACACAATGAGAAACCAACTGAACAGCGAAAACGCCACGAGTACGACCAACACCAGCTTTATAACCGTATTCGAGGTCGTCACCAATTCCCACGGGGTCGTTGGCAAGGCCCCGCCGATTTGCAGGATCACTTCGCCTCCTCGACGATCCAGTCGTAGGTCTGCTTCAAGCCCGCAGCCAACGGCACCTCTGGGTGCCAGTTCCATTCATGGGCCGCCCGGCTCACGTCGACCGAGCTTCGCTGCAGTTCACCTGGCCGTGCCGGCGCGTTTTGGATCGAGATTATGGCCCCCGCGGCATCGAGCAGCAGTGAGGCGAGGTCGTTGACGCTCGTCTCGACGCCCGTACCTACGTTGTAAGCGACGTCATCGATTGTATGAATGGCTGCTAGAGTGCACGTAGCAGCTTCGAGGTTCGCACGCGCAACGTCGCCCACGTAGACGTAGTCCCGTGTTTGTGAGCCATCGCCGAACACCGTAATGGGGTCTCCGCGCAGTGCCCTACTTCCGAAAATCGAGACGACCCCGGCTTCGCCGTGAGGACTCTGGCGGGGACCATAGACGTTGGCATACCGTAATGACACCGTTTCCAGCCCGTGGAGCTGCGCGTAACTAGCCAGGTAAAACTCTGATGACAGCTTGGAAACGCCATAGGGTGACACGGGCAACTTGCGCGCATCTTCGCGGTGCGGAAGATCGTCGCTCTCCCCGTACACCACGCCCCCGGACGATGCGAACACGAACCGGCGAACGCCACCGGCCCGAGCGCCCTCGAGCAGGTTCAGCAGACCCATGATGTTCACTTGCGCGTCGAACTCCGGATCCGCGACCGACACGCGGACATCCATTTGTGCGGCGTGATGAATGACCACCGTAAAATCGCCGCTCGAGAGCAATTCCTTCGCCTCCGGCGATCGGATATCAGCCTCGACAAACGTCGCCGCGCCCGGCACATTTTCCCGCCGTCCGCTCGACAGATTGTCGAGCACGGTAACCGTATGGCCCGCAGCCACGAATGCGTCAGCGACATGCGAACCGATGAACCCCGCCCCACCCGTGACCAACACGTGCTCGCTCATTCCGTCTCGCTTTCTTCGGTTTCCTTGTCGTGCTCAGCCGGATCGCTGAGATCAAAGGCGTATCGCAACGCCTCCGCGATGTCGTTGGCCGTCCCATTTCCCGCCGCCCCGCGCAGACGGATGGTGGGAGTGTGCAGAAACTTCTGGAGCAGCGCCTTGGTGAGGTACTCGACCTGTTCGCGATCCTGCGGGGACAGATGTCCGAGCTTCTTCATGGCACGTCGCAGTTCGCGGAGCCGCATGTGCTCGGCGTTGTCGCGAAAGGCGCGAACGACATCCACGACCCGCCGCCCTTGATACCACTCCCAAAACCGTTTCGTTTCTTCGCTGACGATTTGGTCCGCCGCAGGCACGCGTTCTTGCCTAGAAAAAATGGTGGCGTCTACGACCCCCTGAAGATCATCGATATCGTAAAGTAGAACGTTCGGGAGATTGCCTACCTCAGGGTCGACGTCCCGCGGGACCGCGATGTCCAGGATGCACAGCGGCCGACGATTACGGGCGGCAATAGCCTCCCGGACCTTGGCCGGCGTCACGATCGCGTGAGGGGCCGCTGTCGACGTCAGCACGATGTCCACCGAAGCAAACCGCTCCCAGGCATCGTCGAACGCGACCGCCTCACCCCCAAGCTTGGCGGCGATGCTCTTAGCTTGCTCGAGGTGCAGGTGTGCAACGACCGTGGCTTCTACGCCGGCACCGACGAGACACGCCGTCGCGAGTTCCGCCATCTCACCCGAACCCAACACCAACGCTCGTCGCCCCTTCAGCTGGCCGAATATCTTCTTCGCGAGATCGACAGAGGCCGAAGGAACCGACGCCGCCCCACGGCCAATCGTCGTCTCGGCGCGGACCCGGCCACCTACGTTCAACGCATCCTGAAGCAACCGCGCTAGGATGGGTCCAGTATACCCTCGAGCTGCTTCCCACGCGTCCCGTACCTGACCCTGGACCTGAGCCTCACCCAAGATCATGGAATCTAGGCCCGCCGCGACGCGAAACACGTGTCGCACGGCGTCACGTCCCTCATGCACGTAGGCAAAAGGTTCGACCGACTCACCCAATCGGTCCGCCGCGGCTTTCCACACGGCCTCCCTTGCGGCAGCCGACGAGGATCCGAGATAGAACTCAATCCGATTGCAGGTCGACAGGAGAGCCACGGGACGGGCTTCGCTGCCCGCCATCCGCGACAGCACTCCCGGGATCTCCGAGGCCGGCCACGCCAGCCGCTCACGGACTTCGATCGGTGCCGTGCGATGATTGACACCGATGACGGTGACCGTCATAGAAACCGCGCCCCCGTCCCAGCAAACGCGCGAACGAACAAGAATAGAATAGAGAGGACCACGAACCCGATGATCGATACCCATGCTGCGCGTCTTGCGCGAACTAGGCCTAACACACGCGCCCCAGCCACTGCTCCCAACATCGCCCATGCGAAGATGCCCCACCCGAGGTGTGGGGCACGCTCCGCCAAGGCTTCTGGGGAACGGTCCATGGTCGCGATGGCGAGCCCGATGCCGATCGTCAGAACCGGAAACCCCGAAACCAGCGCGACGAAGTTGATACGGTCCAGATCCTCGAGTGGAGGAAACAGCTGGAAGATGGCCCCAAATTTCCGACCCTTGAGAGCCCGGAACTGCGCGATGTAGAGCCCTGACACCACAACCGCCACTCCAAGAGCGGCAATTCCGAGTAGAGCGAGGGCGCCTCAACCTCGCCAAAGCCGACCGCCAACGCAATTCCGATGAGCACCACGACCAAGGGCATCGTCATCAAGGTGATGGTTGATTCCCGTTTCACTCCGGCGATGGCCAGAGCGAGCAGGGCGATCATGAACGCGAGGGAGGCCAGAGCGGGAGCCAATCCAAGCAGTGGAAGTGTGCCGAAGGCCTTGGCGTACGACACCAAGCCCGCAAAGTGGACCATAGCGGCCACTATACCCACTACAAGCGTGGGCCACTGCGTCCCGCCCTGCCTTCTACTCGGAAAAAACGGAACGGCCGCTACCGCGGCCGTTCCGCTATACAGAAGCAGGGCGAGGACGTGGAGTTCTGTGTACAAACCCGTCGCCCCCAAGCCGTCGCGTTACGGCATTTTTCGATACAACCGGACGACAGCGCCCGGTTCAACACCGATCGACCGGATGAATCCGAGAATCCCGGACGACGAATGCTCTCGTCGATGTACGATCTGCACCAAGGCCACCGTATCTGTCGGGGCGACACCCTCGGGCGTCTCCTTGAGCATCACAAAGATGTCTCCTAAATCCACACCGTCCGATCGCCCCACATCCAGCAGCACGACGTTTTGCTGGGTCGGAAGAACGTTCCCGTCGCGGGTGCGGATCATCGTGCCCTCGAGCATGGTGTTTGGCGGGACGGGCACAACCGACCCAGGATCAATAAACGGTTCCAACGGGAGCAACTCTTGACCGTTGGTGATCGGATAGTACTGCGACATTACCCTCGCGAACGTGCCGTCCTGCGTGGCCGATATCACGACCGCGATACCAGTGGGAACAATTATGTGCCCCCAGCCCTTGACCTTGTCACCCCTCCGGACGATCAACAGGGCGTCGTCGACCGCGTACGACGCACCCTCGGGCGCTTCGATTTCGATCTCACCAAAGATGAGCGTCGAACTCGCGTCCGGGAGTCTGTCCATTTCCACTTGACCGACGGATCGCTTGAGGCGTCCAAACGGCAACTCCTCCAACTCCGTCAGAAATCCCGCCGAATAGAACTCACCGCGTCGCACCGGTTTGTGCACGTTCGTCGCACCCAACGTTGTCTGCGTCACAACCTCGATTGGGGCTGTCGGCGAGAACACCGTCGGGCTCATTTCGGTGGGCGGAGGCGCCGGCATCACCGGCGGTGGTGGCGGAACGTCGATCGGTTGCTGCTCCGGTGGCGGAGTCTGACCCAGTGGCGGCTGCTGGACCGGTTGCTGCACGTTCTCCGGGTCCTGTGCCGGCGGCTCGACCTGCGGCTGTTCGACGGGCAGCGTCATCGGCATACCCGCCAACCGCAACTCCTCACCGGGAAAGATCCAATGCGGGTCTTCCACCACCATGGTGTTGAGCCGATAGATCTCCGGCCAGAGGAAAGGATCGCCAAAATACTGCTCGGCAATGCCCCACAACGTCTCACCTTCTGAGACGATGTGCACCTCAGGCATTTGTGTTGTCTGTTGCGCCTGGAGTGTCTGGCCGCCGACCATCAAGCCGACCGCAAGCAACCAGGCTTTAGAACGGAAGATCGTCGTCTTCCTCATCAAGCGCCTCCGGGAAATCGTCGTACGACCCCGCCTGCCCCTTTTCGGCAACGGCCGCTTGGGGCACACTGGCCCGAGCCGGTTCGTCGCCAGCCTCCGCTGTCGCCCCACGCGCACTCAACATGAGCATCTCGCGAACATTGATCTCGGTCGTGTACCGCGTTTTACCTTCGCGGTCTTCCCACGTTCGATACTCGATCCTGCCCTCGACGTACACCTTGTCACCCTTCTTGAGGTATTTCTCAGCCACGTCCGCAAGGCCGGATCCGCGGTTGTTCCAGAGAACGACCCGGTGCCATTCCGTTTTTTCTTGGCGTTCACCGGCTTGGTTGTTCCAGCTCCGACTCGTGGCGATGGAAAGGGTGGCCACCCTGGTCCCGTTGGCGGTGCTCCGGACCTCTGGATCTGCACCCAGATTTCCGAGCAGCGCCACCTTATTGAGGCTTCTACTCACGCAAAAACCCTCCTAATATTGAGGGGTGGAACCGAGGACGGAAGGAAACTATAGGACTTGCAAGTCCTTTTGTCAACCAAAGATACGCGATTCTAGGCCTTTTTACGCGAGCCTGATGTTGCGCCGATGCGACATGGAAAACACGGCTTCACGAACGAGGCAGTGGACGCCCATGTTCGGCCTCCCAACGCACCTGCGCCTCAGCATCCCGACCATAGATAGGTTCAAACGCCGCGGGGTCGGTGACCTCCGTGGCCGCGCCCTCGATGGCCAACAACTCGAGGAGTGCTCCAGCTCTGGGCACGCCCTCTGGGGGGCCAATCGGCTGACGCCCGGTCCACTGGAGCGCCTCGTTCGGAAACGCCGCCGCCCCGTCCCCCACGACGACGGTCGGCCCGCGTCCTGAAGCGATCAGAGCCCCCGGAGACGTGAGCGTAGGTGGGAGAACGATCCCTATGGGTGAGGTCCGCAAGTCGTACACGGCGGCAAACACCTCGCCGCGGAGCGCGTCATACCACACGCCAACTCGGCCATCATCCACGCCCCGGTGGCGCCACGCGGTCGCCAACATCGAAGGCACGGTCCGGAATTCCACGTGCGGGTGCGCCTGAAATATGCCCTTCGCGGTCGCCAGCCCGATGCGAAGGCCGGTGAAGCTCCCGGGACCGTTGGCCACGACGAGGCCGCCCAGATCGGCAACGTCCCTTCCTGCGAGCTTGAACAGTTCCAGGATCGACGGTGCCAGCGCGATTGCGTGTCGGCGTCCCGCGAACGACAGTTCCGCCAGGACTGTACCCCGACTCCCCACGGCGGCGCTCCCCACCTCCGTTGCCGTCTCGATAGACAGCCAGAGGCTCATGGCAAACGACGGACGCGACGCTCAGTCGGTGCCACGCCATAGGCGAAATGAAATTGGATGGTTGGTAACGGAACGTACGGCCCCGCGCGTTCCGGCCATTCGATGATCGTTACGCGAGCCTCTCTCGCCGCCGCCTCGAGATCGAGATCCATGGCCTCCTCCGGCGAGCGAAGCCGATAACAGTCCGCGTGGACGATCCGACCCTCGGGCGATTCGTACTCCTGCACGAGAGCGAAGGTGGGACTCGTGACCGATTCGGCTCCAGCTGCGCGTGCCAGCGCCTGGGCAAAGGTCGTTTTCCCGGTTCCCAGGTCGCCACTCAACCACAACACGGCGTGGGGCGGCAGGTGGTGCCACGCTTCACGAGCCAGTGCCTCGAGCCCTTCCAGCGTGACGGAGTCAGGCACCCTTTGCCATGCGCGACGGGGCACCTCGCGGGGCGCGTCGCGTCCCATCGCCTTCGCTGCGAAGGTCGAAGATCTGATCCCGGAGCCCAGCCGCTAGCTCAAAGTCCAATGCCGC
>JBDHLU010000051.1:0-21001 GCA_039656555.1 Gemmatimonadota bacterium
CTGTCCCCCCTGTCCCCCCTGTCCCCCCTGTGAGGTCAGGGTCATGGGCACTCCACTTCGAGGCGCGCTGCAATGGGTTTGCAAATGACTTGCGCGCGGTGAGAGTTGGGACCGCTGAGGCGCCGCGTGGTTCATCACCCGCTCGCCGGCTAAGCCTCCTCGGGGATGTCCGGGAGGCTGAACGCGCTCGCGGCGGTGAGATCGGTCTGGAACATCAGCCCACCATGCGGGTGGCCGATGTCCGCGATCTCGAAGATGAACTCGAACATCTCATCCTGTCGTTCGGCCGGAACGACGACCTGCAGGATCTCCTTCTCGGTCTGCGCCATGGACCGCCGGAAGGTGCGGTGGGTCATGCGCCCGGTCCCGCGCGCGTAGTTCACGTTCGCGGACTCGATACCCTTCTCGAACCGCAACGCGGCTAGCACCGCCCGCGCCTGGCCCTTGGGGAGTACGCAGGTGATCAGCTTGGACGCCGTCGCGCGGCCCGCGCTCACGTCTGCGCCTCCTCCTTGGCCAGTCGCTCCGCGACGGCCTTGGGGATGTAGGTCGCCATCTTCTCCAGCGGGGTGACGTAGATCAGCCCCATGCCCGGCGTGTCTAGCTGGCCGGCGAGGTAGATCCTCTCAAACACCCGGTCGCGCTGGTCGTTGGCGACCACGATGTTGATCACCTCCTTCTCCACCTCCACCGCGAGCCCGAGCACGCCGAGGCGCTCGCGTACGCCGCTGCCGTGGGCGTGGTAGATGGTCGCGCCCTGCACGCCGGTTTCGATCGCGGCGGCGACGATGCCGTCCGCGATCCCACGCTGCACGATGCAGGTGATGAGCGAGGCGTCGGTGAGGACCGTGATCTCCTTAGCCATAGGGACTCCTAAGCGTTGTCTGCGGCCAGCGCGGCGTCCTGCTCCTGCCGAGCGTGCCTGCGGCGCACCTTGTGATCGACGAGCAGACCGGAAGCGAGGACCGCGATGATCGGGCCGACCGAGGCCATCGCTAGGATGCCGAAGCCCGAGGTCGCACCGACCGCATCACCGAACCCGAGACCCATCGCCAGCACCAGCGGAACGGTGACCGGTCCGGTGGTCACCCCGGCGCAGTCCCAAGCCACGTTCACGAACGCTTCGCTGGACAGCCAGGTCAGGATCACCGCGACCAGGTAGCCCGGCACCAGCAGGTAGGCGATGGGAATGTCGTAGAGGATCTTAGCCACGCCGATCGCGATGCCGCAACCGACGCCGAAGGACACGGCGTACACCAGCGTCTGCTTGCGGAATGCACCGTTGGTCAGGTCCTCGACCGTCGCACCGAGCGCGTTCAACGCCGGTTCGGCCAGCGTGGCGCCGAACCCGAGGAACCATGCGAACAGCAGCGAGATCATCACCCCCAACGCGAGGTGGAACAGCGGCGATCCCGACACGTAGTCCAGCGCGGTGAACGCCCCCGGGACCATGCTCCCGGACTGACCGCCGAGCTTGGACAGACCGTAGGTCAGACCGAGGTTGAACACGCACATCCCGAGCACGCAGAGCGCGATGCCGTAGCTGATGATTCCCGGGCGTTTGAGCCGCTCCTTGAGCAGGAAGCGCATCACCAGCAGGAGGAACAGCACCAGGGGCACGATCGCCCGCACACCGAGGACGATCTCGACCCCCGGGGTGCGCTCGTACCAGGCGGGCACGGTCGCCGTCTGCACCTGCTGCGCGGCGGCGACGATCTCGGCCGGCGAGCTGTAGGTGGAGACGAACAGCGCCAGCAGCATCACGCCGATGATCGGGAACAGCGAAGCCATGGTGACGATGCCGAAGCCGGACAAGGAATCGTTGCCCTTGCCGACCGCGGCGGCGATGCCGATGCCCAAAGACAGCACCAACGGGACCGTGACCGGGCCGGTGGTTACCGCGCCAGAGTCCCAGGCCAGCCCGAGCACCGTCGTCAGCTCCGGTCGCACGTGCAGGTACAGCGTGAGGCCGACGGTCGGCACCAGCGTTGCGTAGATCAGTGGCTTCAGCGACCACCCTTGGATGAAGCGCAGCGTACCGAGCACCGCGGCCAGGCCTACGCTGGCGCCTACCACCAGTACGAGCACGCCGGCCCATTGGTTGAGCAGCGACCAGAGGTAGGGCGCGATGGTCGGATCGACGTTGCTCCCGGCGATCTTCAGGGCACCGATCGCAGGCTCGGCGAAGGTCACGCCGATTCCCAGCAGCATGGTGACCGTCAGTACCACCGGTAGCGCCGCCTTCGACGGCAGGGTGGTCCCGAGCGATTCGCCGAACGGCATCAGGCCGATCTTCAGGCCCTCCATGAACAACATCAGCCCGACGATCACGGCGAATAGTCCTGCGCTGATGATTCCCGCCTCCAGCACCTCCTGGTTCAGGATCAGCACCTGGAACAGCATCAGGTAAAGGGCCAGTGGCACCACCGCGCGCACCTGCTTCATGGCCCGCGACTGCACGTAGGGACGGATCAGGCGGTAGGCGTCGATCGGTCGCAGCGCGACCGCCTTGGGTCGATAGGGGAGTGCCTCGCCCGCGTCGTCGTACTCGACCTCGGGCGCGAGGTCGTTGAAGCACACCCGGCGCTGCTGCACCGTGAGCTCACGCACGTAGGTCCCGAAGCGGATCTCCTTCGGCGCGCCGGACTGGCGATCGTCTGCGGCCATCGCTGGGCCCCCTGGTCGTGAAATAACGTACCGGATGATGTCGGCGTCTTGTGCAGGCCCAGCTTCTCGAGGACGCTGGTGCGGTACGTGCTCACTGTCCTCGGGCTCAGCCCGAGCTCCGCGCGAGCTCGATTGCCTCGCGCTCCCAATCGCACCGCCCTCAGGCACCTGGCCGTCTTCTGCTCGCCTACAATTCCTCTTCGCCGACGGTGACCACTTCACCGGTATTGAGGTGCAGATAGAAACTCATGTCATCCGATTGGCAGTCCATTCCGTCGACGATGGTACGCAATCGCAGACGCGCTGCCACGATGCACCTCTCCGGTATGGTCTGGGCGGCGTCCGACCATCTTCTCCGAGTTTCGAACAGCTACGCTGCGGCCTAACTCGTAGGATTGTCGACCGGCATAACTCAATATGCTGCATCGTTTCCGCGACATAGCAACGAGATCTTCGTGAGGCCGTGCGGTGTAAGACGCCGCCTGCGCACTGGGAACGAAGAACCTGGTGTCTACCATGCGGAGCGGCTGGAACACCCGCTGTTCTAGGAACACCTCCAAGGGCTGGTGAGACAGGACCTCCACAAGGTATCCTAGGATGTTCGTCGCTGCGCTATACCGCCACTCGGTTCCGGGGGAATACGCAAGCGGCTGTTTCCCGATTTCAGTGACTAGCTGCTGCAGCGTCATGTCACGATTGGCCCACACCTGACTGTGCCCGGAATCCTCGTCGTCACCCGGCAACCCTGCTGTGTGGATCAGGAGGTCCCGAACGGTCATCTCTCTCCCGTCGACGTTGTCATCCGCGATGGCCTCGGGTCGCATCTCAGATAACTCCGGGATGTACAGAGACACAGGATCGTCGAGCTGGAAATGCCCTTCTTCATAGAGCTGGAGAACGGCGACACTGATAATAGGCTTGGTCATGGATGCTAGTCGGAAGATGGCATCCCCTTTCATCGGATGATCTTGCGCCATGTCCATCCGGCCGAGAGTCCGAAAGTGCGCCAACTGCCCTCGCCTCGCGATCGCCACGACTACCCCGGCCATCCGCCCGTCTGCGATGTACGACTCGAACAGACTATCAACCCGCATGAGCCTATCGGGGGACAGGCCAACCGATTCGGGTGTCGCTCTCGGGAGACCTTGGGCAGACGCGTTCGATGAAACAGTGGCACTAAGCAACGCCACGACTGCGGCAGTCACGATCCGACTCATATCTGGCTCCAGATCGTAAGGATTGGCAGAGACAAAACGCTGGTCACATCATCCTATCCTGTTAACGGCATCACGAGAGGCTTGCGGCCTAACGTCTCGCGATTCTGCTGACCAGCATATCTACATTTGCTACATCCGCTTCGCAGGGTAGCAACGGCGTTCACGATCGGGGACATGCTGCGTGTTATGCAGCGTGGTGCTCGCGACATAACACCTTCGGACCCGAGACCCGGGCGGCTGAGAACTACGACAGTCGATAGTCGATCGTCGATTGCATTTTCATCTTGAGCGCCGTGCGCCATCGGCCATCGCCTATCGGCTGCCATTCCCCCCCGTCTCCATCACCTCCGCCAGCTTCGACTCCACCTCTTCCAACGCCGAGCGTAGTTGCTCGAGTCGCACGTACGCGTCGCGACCCGGTTTCTGGTCCGCGCGGCCGACCATGCCTTGCAGGTAAGAGATCTGAGAGACCAGCATCGGCTGCTGATATCGAATGCTGGTGTCATCGTTGAGCGCGGCATCGATCTCGGCGAGCGCCCGGTGCCGTGGCGAGTCGCCGTCGCCCAGCGCGTCCTGTGCTTCCTCGAGCTGCGCCTGAGCCATGCGGGCCCGTGACATGAGGTCCCGGATTTCGACGTTGATTTCCAGTTGCTCCTGGAGGTCCGCCAGTGTGACGCCGTCGGCTTCGACCCGGGGGTCCATCAGAATCTCGAACGGTACGGTCTCGGTCCACGAACCAACTGTGAGCCGAGCTTCGTAGTTTCCAGGGACGGCAGCAGGGCCGCCTCGGCCACCACCGCGTGCGTTACTCGACCACGCTCCGTGATGTCGCAAGTCCCAGACGAAGCGGTTGTGACCGGCTTCCGCCGGGAGACGTGGAGTTCCGATCGCGATCATCTCGGGCGCGCGCATGTCTTGGGTCATAGCCGTCTGCCGGCCCGGCGCCTTGCTGGAGAATCGTCGTAGGGCGTTGCCTTCGGTGTCTAGAATCTCGAGCTCTACGTCACTCGCGTTGCCAACTAGGTAGTAATCCAACACCAGGCCGGTCTGGCCATACTGCGGCGCCGTCGGGCTTTGGGCACCGAAGCCGAACCTGCCACGTCCGCCCGGCATGCGGTACGCAGCCTTCGGCTCGATAACGTGATTGCCGCCGGACGCAATCGCGTCGGAGAGATCGTGCAGTGGCGTGAGGTCGTCCATGATCCAGAACGATCGGCCCATAGTCGACAGCACCAGGTCTTGATGGTGCACCTTGATGTCGGTGATCGGTGTGACGGGCAAGTTTTGCTGGAACGGCTGCCAGGTGATCCCATCGTCGAACGAGACGAACATGCCGAACTCCGTACCGGCGTAGAGCAGCCCGGCACGATCGTGATCCTCACGAATCACGCGCGTCGGAAAGTCGGCGGGGATGCCGTTCTCGCCGGTTGTGAGTCGCGACCACGTCTGTCCGTAGTCCGTCGTCTTGTAGATGTAGGGTTCCCAATCGTCGAGCAGGTACCGGTACGTGGCAAAGTAGGCCTTGCCTGGCTGGTGCGGAGATGACTCGACCGTCTGCACCCGGCCACCCGACGGCAGATCCGGCGGTGTTACGTCAGTCCACGTGTTGCCGCCATCGCGGGTCACGTGCACCGGACCGTCGTTGGCGCCCACCCAGATCACCCCGGGCTCGAGGGCGGATTCCTGAATCGCGTAGATGGTGGAGTAGAACTCTTCACCCGTGATGTCTCGGGTGATCGGTGACCCCGAGATCACCTGCCCGTGCGCTTCAAACGCCGTGAGGTCGGGGGAAATCTTCTCCCAGGTCACACCCTCATCCGTCGTCTTATAAAGGAATTGCGACGCGTGATAAACGACGTTCGGATTGTGTGGCGACACCGCGATCGGTGACACACGCTGGAAGCGGTCGATCAGGTCCGCAGGGTTGTGTCCGTACATGTTCGCGGCGGTCACGTAGTACTGCTTTTCCTGGCCCGTGAGGTGGTTGAACCGTCCGAAGCGGCCCTTACAGTTGGAATAGACGATGTTCGGGTCGCCCGGCTTGGGGACGGCTGGGCCCGTTTCGCAACCGCCGATGGAACGCCAATAGGCGGACGGACCGGTTTGCACGGTTTCCTCGGGTCGTTTGCTGGGGACCATGATGGTCGAGTTGTCTTGCTGGCCGGCGTACAACCAATAGGGAAACCGATCGTCGACGTGTACCTGGTACAGCTCGGCGGTAGGTTGGTTGTCTTGGGTGGACCAGGTGTCACCGCCGTCGCGAGTGACGTTGGCGCCGCCGTCGTTCGATTGAATGAAAAGATCGGGATCGTACGGATTGATCCACATGTCGTGGTTGTCGCCGTGCGGCGTTGACCGCCGCTGGAATGAACTCCCGCCGTCAGTGGACTTGTAGTAGCCCGTGCTGTTCACGTAGACGACATCGGCGTCGGACGGGTCGGCGTCCAGATTGGTGTAATAGAACGGGCGATCGAGGAGGTTCCGTTGCGTACTCGCGACTTCGAACGTCATGCCCCGGTCGTTCGAGCGATAGAGCGCACCGCCCGGCTCGGCTTCGATCAAGACGTACAGGCGATCGGGGTCGGCCGCCGAAACGGCGAGGTCACTCTTGCCGACCAGTCCGTTTGGAAGGCCACCTTCTAGTCGCGTCCAGGTGTCACCACCATCGGTCGACTTGTACACGCCGCTTTCGCTTTCGTCACCGCTGATGATAGTCCATGGTTTCCGCTCGCCGCGCCACATCGACACGTAGATCTCGTCGGGGTTGTCGGGTGCGAACTCGAGATCGACCGCACCGGTCGAATCGGAGATGAAGAACACGTGCTCCCACGTCGTGCCACCGTCCTTCGATCGGTAGACCCCGCGTTCCGGATTAGGGCCAAATGGGTGGCCGAGCGCCGCAGCGTAAACGAGGTTCGGATTGGACGGGTGAATGAGCACCGCGCCGATCTGGCCGGTGTTCACCAGGCCGACCAAGACCCAAGTCTCGCCGCCATCGCTCGACTTGTACATGCCGCGGCCGGTGATCACGTTGCTCCGGATGCCGTCGGACCCCGTGCCGACGTAGATGACATTGGGATCGGAATCGGCCACTCGGATGGACCCGATGGACGCGGTCTGGAAGTACCCGTCAGAGAGGTTCTGCCAGGACTGCCCGTAGTCTGCGGTCTTCCACACGCCACCGCCGGTGGCACCCATGTAGAAGGTAGAGGGTTGATCCGCATGCCCAGCCACTGCGGTCACCCGCCCACCTCTGGTAGGCCCGACCATTCGGTATTGGAGATCCTGGAAGAGTGCCGGCGAGTAACTCTCGCCGTTCTGGGCCTGAGCCGTGTTTGACGGCATGGTGGTGAAGAGGCCGGCCAACAAGAGTAGTAGTCCCGAGCGGATCGAGGGCATGAAGTCGTTATCCTGGAAGCGAGGTTCGTAAGGTTGTACTAATAAGGAAAGGTATCACCCGGACTCGCGTGCTGCCTGCCGGGGCGGATATCTTACTGGCCACCTCCAGGACCACTACGAAACGGGGATTTTGGCTATGCGGAAGGCCATTAGTGCTGTCGCAGGGTTGGTCGCGCTCACGGCAGCCACGCTCAGCGCCCAAACACATCGCCCGATGACCGCCGATGACGGTCTCGACATGGTTCGCGTCGGCGGGGCGTTGATGTCACCCAACGGAGAATGGGTGTTCTTCTCCAAGTCAGAACTCGATTGGGGCGAGAACAAGCGGAAGACCACGTACTACATGGTCTCGGCTGATGGTGGTGAGCCGTTCCAGTACATCGGCGAAGAGGGTGGCAGCGCCTTCCAATTTTCGCCCAAGGGGACGTACTTCTCGTTTCGCAGGACGGTGGAGAAGAAGAGTCAGATCTTCGTTATGCGTACCGCCGGCGGCGAGGCCGTGAAGTTCACGGACCATGAATCGAGCATTGGGTCGTACCAATGGACCTCGGATGAGAACACGATCTACTTCGTGGCCGACGAGAAACGGTCCGAAGATGATCAGAAGGAATACGACAAGGGTGCGGACGCCGTGTTCATCGATGAGGGACCGAACGGACAACGGGAGGGGAAGTGGTCCAATCTCTGGAAGTTGGACATCGCAACGAAAGAAATCACTCGGCTCACCGAAGAGGAACATCGCATCGGTAGTATCGACGTGTCGCCCGATGGAGGGCGCATCCTCTACACTGCGCGAGCGGAGAACCGGCGAAACCAGAGCAATCTTTCCGAGATCTACATGCTGCACGTTGCGTCGAACATCGTGAAGCAGCTCACCCCAAACAACGCGCCGGAGGGCGGAATCCGCTGGTCTCCTGACGGAATGAACTTCGCCTACAACGCGCCGAGCGACACCGAGTGGGATTTGCGGTTGGAGAAGATTTGGGTCATGAACGTCAACACGGGGACACCACGCATGGTGTCGGGCGAGTACTCGGGCAACATCTCGACCTATCAGTGGACGCCCGACGGTAAGTCGCTCTTGTTCACCGGGCTACAACGCACGAACTCGAATCTCTACCAGCTCGATGTCGAGTCGGGAAAGGTGAAACAGCTCACGCACGTGGAAGGTTCGGTGAGTTCCGCGTCGTACTCCGCGGATCGGAAGCGGATGGTGTACACGTACCAGGACTTCGATACGCCTCCCGATCTATTCACGTCACTTACCGAATCGTACCGGCCGACCCGCCTCACCGACGCCAACCCATGGATCGCTTCCGAAATCGCGACGGCTCGCGGCGAGGTGGTCCAATGGACGAGCAAGGACGGAACGGAGATCGAGGGATTGTTGGTCCTGCCCGAAGGGCACGACCGATCGTCGCCGGCGCCGCTGCTGCTTCACATTCATGGTGGGCCCGCCGGCGTTTTCACCAACTCGTTCCGCACCAGCACCCACGTGTGGGCCGGACTCGGCTACGCTCAGTTGATGCCCAACGTGCGGGGGAGTAGTGGATACACCGACGAGTTGCTGCGCGGCAACATGCAGGACATCGGGGGCGGGGACTATTGGGACCTGATGACCGGAGTGGACTGGGCTATCGAGCAGGGAATCGCTGACCCCGACAGCCTGGCGCTGCGCGGGTGGAGCTACGGCGGCATTCTTGGCGGTTGGACGATTACACAGACCGACCGGTTCAAGGCGGCGTCGGTCGGCGCCATGGTTTCCGACTGGACGTCGGAATACGGACCGGGGTTCAACTACGATGTCAGCCTGTGGTACATCGGCGGCAAGCCATGGGAGAACCCGGAAGACTGGCGTCAGAAATCATCGCTGACCCACATTGCCAACGTGACTACGCCGACCATCATTCTCCATGGTGCCAACGATCGCACGGACACCGAGCAACAGAGCATGATGTTCTTTGCGGCGCTCAAGGACCGTGGCCTCGACGTGCGCTATATCCAATTCCCGCGCGAGCCGCACGGATTCCGCGAACCGCGCCATCAACGGATCCGTGACATCGAAGAAATTCGCTGGATTCAGAAGTACGTGCGCGGTGTGGAGTGGGAGCCGTGGGAGCGGAAAAAGGAAAAAGACGAAGAGAAAAAGGAGAAGGTGGTTACGGAGTAGGCGGGAGGCGGCACTCGACAGTCGAGGACGGACGCCCGGGCACTTGCGACTAACGATCGCTATACCGCCTCGACACACAGGATCATCTCCGATCCATCGCTCCCAGGTTATCGTGCCGTGGCGGTAGCGATCTGAGTCGCGTCGGGCCCGGGCGTCCGTCCTCTCCTCACTTGGGCCGCCTCCCGCTTACTCCGTTTACCCGCTTACCCGTTTGCCCGGGATTCCATCCGCTCCCTGCAGCATCCCGACCACTAGCTGCCGAAACCCCGCTCCCCCGCCAGCGTATTACCATTATCAATGGTTCATCCTGTTCCGACCCTCAAATCACGGGACGCTCAATGACAGACCGTAGAGAGTTTCTGAAGCAGGCCAGTGCTGCTGCGGCGATGGCTGCCGTCGCCGGATCCGTACGGCCGGCCCGGGCCTTGACGATGCCCCTCGGGGCTCAAGCAGATTCAGCCAACCGCGAGTTGCTGATGGTGGGTCTGAACGCGGCCGACATGGCAGGTGCCGACTACACCGACGTGCGGATTGGACGCCAGCAGCAGAACTTCGTGTTCACCCGGGAAACTCAGATCCAGAACGTGGTCGACCAGGACACGTTGGGGTGCGGCATTCGCGTGTTGGTCGATGGGACCTGGGGCTTTGCCGCCACCCGGATCCTTACCCAGGAAGGGGTTTCTGCTGCCGCGCGCGAGGCCGTGGCACTCGCCAAGGCGCACCGTATTGCGCGAGACCGCCCTGTCGAGCTGCTGCCGGTCCCGACCTTTCCCGATGCCCGGTGGACGAGTGCACATCAGATCGACCCCTGGGACGTCTCGATCGAAGAGAAGGCCGAGTACCTGTTGTCGGCCAACGAGGCGGCAATGCGGGCGCCGGCCGCCCGCTTCGTCTTCAGCGGGCTGTTCTTCGTCAAGGACGAGCGCAACTTCGCGTCGTCCGAGGGATCGGTCATTTCCCAGACGTTCGTGCGGAGCTGGCCGACGCTCAATGTGACCGCGGTGAGCGCCGACTTCAGCGACTTCCAGTCACGGAATTCGGTGATCGCTCCGATGGGCCTGGGGTGGGAGTACATCCTCGAGCAGGATTTTCCGGCAAAAGCCCAGCAGTGGGGTGAAGAGGCATCCGAAAAGCTGACGGCCAAGCCGGTCGATGTGGGCCGGTACGACTTGATTCTAGACCCGACGCACCTGTGGCTCACGATTCACGAGTCGATCGGCCACCCAACCGAGCTCGATCGTGCCATGGGATACGAAGCGAACTATGCGGGCACCAGCTTCCTAGCTCCTCCAGAAGATGTGCTCGGCAAGCTCAAGTACGGTCCGGAGTTCATGAACATTCAGGGCGACCGCACGCAAGAGGGCGCGTTGTCGACGATCGGATACGATGACGAAGGCGTGCAGCCCGACTCATTCATGATCGTGAAGGACGGAATGTTCAACGACTACCAGACCACGCGCGAGCAAGCGCCGTGGCTCCGGTGGTGGTACGACTCGCAGGGCATCGAGACGAAGTCTCATGGTTGCTCGTACGCGATGGGGTGGGACAACGTGCAGTTCCAGCGCATGCCCAACGTGTCGTTGCTGCCGGGCGAGCAAAACAACACCTGGGACGACCTGATCGCTGCGACGGACGACGGCATAGCCATCGTCGGTGACGGATCGTTCTCCATCGATCAACAACGATTCAACGCGCAGTTCGGTGGACAGGTGTTCTACGAGGTCAAGGGCGGCAAGATCACTGGAATGCTCAAGGACGTTGCGTACCAGATGCGCACGCCCGATTTCTGGAATTCGATGGACATGATCGGTGGGGAGGACAGCTACGTTCTTGGCGGCAGTTTCTTCGACGGCAAGGGCCAACCGGGCCAGATCAACGCTGTCAGTCATGGCTGCGTCCCGGCGCGGTTCCAACAGGCCAACGTGATCAACACGGGGAGGCAGGCATGACCATCTCACGCCAGGAAATGGAGTCGCTCGCCGAGAAGGTTATCGGATTTTCCAACGCTGAGCGCATCGCCGTCAATCTCGGCAGCAATCGCACCGGCAACACGCGATTCGCCGCCAATCAATTGACGACATCAGGAAGCGTCGAGAACGCGAACGTTGTGGTCCAGAGCTGGTATGGGCCCCGGCACGCTGTCGTGACCACCAACAATCTGAGCGACGAGTCGTTGAAGGCCGCCGTTGAGCGGTCCGAAGCGACCGCGCGTTTGGCGCCGGAGGACCCGGAAGACATGCCGCTCCTCGGGCCGCAGCAGTACCAGCACGTCGATGCGCACTTCGAACCCACCGCGAATCTCGAGCCGGTTGATCGTGCGCGCGCTGCGATGACGGCGCTCGAGGTCACCCGTGAAGCTGGAGACCTCGTTGCCGCCGGGTACATCGTGACGGTCGACGGGGCCCAAGCTATCGCGAACAGTGACGGATTGTTCGCCTATCACCAGAACACGACTGCCAACTACACGTGCACTGTCCGCACGACCGATGGGACGGGCTCCGGATGGGCGGCGGCTGACGACCACGACTGGTCCAAGCTCGATTTTCGTGGAGTGAGTCGCCGAGCGATCGAGAAGGCGCGCGCCTCGCAGAATCCGGTCGCCATCGAGCCGGGCCGCTACACTGTGATTCTCGAGCCACAGGCGGTTGGCGATCTCGTGCAGCTACTGGCGTTCTCGGCGGATGCCCGGTCGGCGGATGAAGGCCGCAGCGCGTTCGTGAAAGAAGGTGGCGGGAACAAGATCGGGGAGCAGATCGTCGATTCGCGCGTGACGCTGCTTTCCGATCCAGCCGATCCGCAGATTCTCGGTCAGCCGTTCGACGGTGAGGGTATGCCGCTAGGGCGCCAGGTCTGGATCGGGAACGGCGTCTTGGAGCAAATGGTCTACTCGCGTTTCTGGGCGGGCAAGCAGGGCAAGGTGGCGACGGGCTCCCCGACGTCCATCAAGATGGCCGGTGGGGATTCGTCGATCGACGAGATGATCGCGTCCACCGAGCGTGGAGTGCTGGTGACACGACTCTGGTATTTGCGTCAGGTCGATCCACGCACGATTCTCAACACGGGCCTCACGAGGGACGGCACGTTCCTCATCGAGAACGGCCAGATCTCGCGATCGCTGCAAAACTTCAGGTTCAACGAATCACCGTTGTTCATGCTCAACAACCTCGAAGCGGTGGGTCCGGCCGAACGGCTCGCGGGCACCGAAGCGGGCGGCAACATCGTGATGCCAAGCATCAAGGTCCGCGACTTCAATTTCACGAGTCTCTCCGAAGCCGTTTGAGGGTGCACCACTCGTGACGACGGGTATGGAGCACAATGTGGGGGCCGCCGATCCGGTGGCCCTCGCTGCTGCGGCCGCGCGGTTACGCGAACAAGTCGCGCGACGCATCATTGGCCAGGATCGTGTCATCGACGAAATCCTGATGACGCTCCTGGCCGGAGGCCATGCCCTTGTCGTTGGTGTACCCGGACTCGCGAAGACCTTGATCATCCGCTCCATCGCCGAGGCCATGAGCCTCGACTTTCGGCGCATCCAATTCACTCCGGATCTCGTTCCGTCGGACATCACGGGCACCGAAATCATGGAAGAGGATCCGGGCACGGGTCATCGCGCTTTCCGATTTGTGAAGGGGCCGTTGTTCGCCAACATCATTCTCGCAGACGAGATCAACCGTACGCCTCCGCGAACGCAGGCCGCGGTGTTGGAAGCGATGCAGGAACATTCGGTCACGGCCGCGGGAGAAACGATGACGTTGCCCGAGCCGTTTTTCGTCCTGGCCACGCAAAACCCGATCGAGCAGGAAGGCACTTACCCGCTTCCGGAAGCTCAATTGGATCGATTCCTCTTCGAGATTCGCATCGACTATCCCGATCACCAGAACGAGGTGGCGATGCTTCGCAGCACGACGGGGGTGGAGGACGTCACGTTGGAGCCGGTACTCGACGCGGCCGGTACGCTCCAGCTACAACGTGCGACGCGGGTGCTTGCCTGTGCCGACCCCGCCCTGGAGTATGCGGCATCGCTCGCTCGCGCCACGCGCCCCTCGGATCCTTCTTCTCCAGAAATCGTCAGACGATACGTCCGGTGGGGAGCGGGCCCGCGCGCTGGACAGGCGTTGGTACTCGGCGCCAAGGCACACGCATTGCTTTCGGAGCGTTTGGCGGTTTCGCCCGCCGATATCCAGCGCGTGGCGCAGCCGGTGCTTCGCCACCGAGTGCTGCCCAATTTCGCGGCAGAGGCCGAAGGGATTACGGCGGAACGCATCGTTGACGAAGTGCTCCAACAAATCGAGCCGCCCCAAGCCGACATTCATCTCTAGTGCCCCCGTCCATCGCCTACGGGCCGTTGTTGGACGCGTTGCGCGGCGTATCGTGGCCGGCGCGACAACTTCTGCGGAGTGGGGGGATGGCCGGCGCCCATCCTTCGCAACAACGTGGGTTAGGTGCGGAGTTCACTGAGTTCAGGCCGTACCGCCAGGGCGATGACCCTCGGCGGCTCGACTGGAAGCTCCTCGCACGCACCGACAAAGCGTTCCAGCGTATCAGTACCGAACGGGCGACGATTTTGACGATGATCGTGGTCGATGCATCGGCCTCCATGGCGTTTCCGGCCAACTCGTTGGACAAATGGATGCACGCGCGACAACTGACCCTCGGGTTGGCCGCCGTGGCGCATCAATCGGGAGACCCCGTTGGCATCCTTGTCGCGGGGGCACGAATCGACCGGGTTGCACCGCGCACTCGACGAGGGGTCGTTGCCGAAGTCGCTCGAGCGCTGGGCGCCGTCGAGCCCGATGGGGGAAAGCTGCTTTCCGAAGCCATTCACTTCGCCCGCGCGGCACGACGCATCGTCGTGATTTCCGATTTTCTCGAGGAGACTGAGGAAATCGATCGTCGTCTACGTGAACTGGTCGTCGAAGGACACGAAGTCCACGCGATTCACATCGTCGCTCGCGAAGAACTCGAGCAAAACCGGAGTGGATTCCTGGCGGTCGATCCGGAAGACGCACGTATCAAACGTCCCATCACGGACCAAAGTTGGACGCGATATCGTGAGGCCTTCGACGGCTGGCGACAGTCGTTCGCCGCCCAGTTGCACGTGGCGGGAGTGGCATATTTCGAGGTTGTGACGAACGAAGAGCCGGCCCACGCGGTCCGCCGCATTGCCGCCGGGGTCGCATGACGTTCGCCGCTCCACTTTTTCTGTTTGGTGCCGGTGCGCTCTCGTTGGTGATCGTGGCGTTGCATTTACTCGCCCGTCGCACACCGAAGCCGAGTCCGTTTCCCACGGCGCGGTTTGTTCCTCTCACTCCGATCCGGGCTCCCTCCATGGCGCGCCGACCGACGGATCTGCTGCTCATGCTGCTACGAATCGCGATCGTGATGATCGCTGGGGTCGCGTTCGCCCGTCCATTCACGGCGCCGCAGCGCGACCTGGCCCGCGTCTTGGTTCTCGATCATTCGCGATCGGTAGCCTCGATAGCCCAAGTCGTGGACAGTGCGATGGCGTACTTCGAACCTGGCGATGCTGTTGTCGTGTTTGCTGGGGACACTGCCGTCATTCTCCAGAACCTGGGGGAACTCGATCTTCCCCAGGGCCGGAAAGCAGGCAATCTCACGGCGGGAATCATCGGTGCCGTTCGGGCCGTCGCTCGCGTTCGGGCTGATTCGGTCGAATTGGTGCTCGTCTCGGCGTTCGCCGAAGAAGAATGGGACGCGGCGACCGAGATGGTGCGAGCGGAGTGGAAGGGAAGAGCACGACTGGTGGCAGTGCCGGCGGCTCCCGAACACCCCACCGCCGTTGAGATCCGGTCGGTGCCCGGCGATCCGCTCGACGCGACGCTCGAGCTCGCGCGGCTCGTTGACGGAGAGTTCGGTGTCCGTCTCATCCGTGATGTCGTGTCGGCTGGCGACAGTGCGTGGGCGGACTCGACGAGCGGCGCGTTGGTGGTATGGCCACGGGGAGGGACGAACGCTGCCTCGGGAATCGACACAGTTGGGGCCGTCGTTGCATGGGACGCCGTATCGGTTGCGCCCTTCACACGGTCGCCCGTTGCGCTCGACGGAGACGCGGTTGCGCATTGGGTCGATGGGGTGGTAGCCGCCGTCGAGCGACCGTACGGTAACGGCTGCCAACGCGACGTCCACATCGCGATACCGATCCGAGGAGATTTGGTGCTACGTGATAGCTGGCGGGAGTTGGTACGACGTCTTCTCTCTCCGTGTGGCGGTCCGCAACACCTGGACCGGCTTGGGAATTCACGGCTCGCCACGCTCGAAGGGAATGGCCCGTTGTGGCCGCGCGCGAATGCAGTGAGTGACCACGGTGCGGCGATTCCCGCAAATACGGTGTTGCTGATCTTGGCGCTCGCGCTCTTTGCCGGCGAACCAGTGTTGCGGCGGAGGCGGGGGAGCAGATGACGATCGGGCAACGCGTCCGGCGAACGCAGGGTGCGCTGGTCGTGGCGACCGCGATTGCCGTCGTCGCGTGGGCGACGCTCATGGGTGTGACTGTAGTCGTCGTGGCGGGCGTCTTCGATGCCTGGATCGGGCTGGCCCGCCCGGCCCGAGTGCTCATCGTCCCCGCTGCGTTCGTGTCGGCAATGGCGGTGGCGGCCTTCGTCGTTGGTCGCAACCGCGGCGTGTGGTCGACGCGGCAGGTGGCGCTGTGGATCGAGACTCAGCAACCGGCGCTCAGTTACGGGCTCGTCACCGCGTTGGATCCGCGCACGGCGTCTCTGTCGCGTGCGCTCGAACCGGTCGTGGCACCGGTACGATGGAGTCGGGCGGTAGCACGGACGTTCGGGCGGGTGGTGGGGCGCCCCGCCATTGGACTGGTGCCGGCGCTGATGATTCTCGCGTTCCTTCCCGATCGCGTCATTCAGCGTGTGACGACCCCTCAGGTAGGAGATGTGTTGGGGGGGCCAGCAGAAACCGGAATCGACGCGATCGCACCCATCGTCGTATCAATCGAACCGCCGTCGTACACGTTGCTGCCGCCCGAGGTGCTCGAAGAGCCGCGCACCGTGTCTGGGATCGAAGGGAGTCGCGTCACGGTTCGAGGATCGGGATCGGCGGCCGACCTGTCCGCACAACTGGGCGACACGTCACTCCCGGTACGCACGGACGGTCGCGAATGGCTCGTCGAGTTCGTCATGGGTGCGAACCCGATCGCGATGATGTTGTCGCGCGCGGGCGTGCAGCGAGTTCTTGGGGTGGAACCGGTACGAGATTCGCTCCCGCTGGTGGTGTTGGTGCGGCCTGAGCGTGACACGGTCATGCGTGTGGCGACAGGATTGAGCGCGCTGCAAGCGGCGGCGCGCGACGATTTTGGTGTGCGCAGTCTTTGGATCGAGTACATCGTGAGCGCGGGGCAGGGAGAGTCGTACGATTTTCGATCCGGAGTGCTCGAGCGTCGCATTGGTGACGGGACGGTTCTGGAGTTGTCCTACCAGCTGTTGCTTGACTCGCTAGGGCTCGGGCCGGGAGACATCGTGCATCTGCGTGCGGTCGCGCATGACAATAACGACATCACCGGGCCAGGTCGGGGTGTTTCCGAAACGCGGAGTCTGCGTGTCGCCCGATCGCAGGAATACGATTCAATCTCCATCGAAGTTCTTCCTCCGGTTGCGGCCGATTCTTCATTGTTGAGCCAACGGTTGTTGATCATGCTCGTCGAGGCGCTAGTGGAGCAACGTGGGGCTCTCGCTTCAGACGTGTTCACGATCGAATCGCGGCGCCTCGGCCAGGATCAGGCTGCGCTTCGCCGTCAGGTGGCCGAGGTCATCTTCATTCGGCTGACGGGGGAGAGCGGTGAACACGAGCACGAAGGGGAGGTTGTGGATGACCTCTCGTTACTGACGCCGCAAGAAGTGTTGCGTGCTGCCGAGGCAGCGACCGACGAGGGTGCGGGCGAAGCGTTGGACTTCCATGGTGATGAAACACCGGTCGTCGCGATCAACCGGCCCTTGCTGGAGGCGTACAACTCGATGTGGGATGCCGCGACCGAACTCAATCTTGGCGATCCTGACGCGGCGCTTCCGTACATGTACGCGGCGCTCGAGGCCATCCAACGTGCGCGGGCGGCTGAGCGGATTTACCTGCGCGGCTTACCACCGCGCATCGTGATCGACCTCGACAGGGTTCGACTTGCCGGTGATAGTGACGGGCTACGGGCCGCTGCTCGCCGAGCGGCGTCGGCAGATCCTGCCGATCGGTATGCCGACCGCCTCTTGGGTGCCATCACGTTGTTGGCGCGGGGCAGTGCGGAAGCCGCGGATTCACTGTTGCTTCTGCGAATCGAATCCATGGCAACCCACCCGGCGCTTGCTGCTGCCCTCGGTGACGTACTGGAGGCACTCGACCGCGGTGGAGATGTGACGGATGGTTTGATTCGGGCACGTCGCACGATTCTGGATCCGCCTGCGCACCGCGGACTGGGCCTGTGGGGACACATACCATGACCGAATTCGTCTTTGCTACCGCGCAGTACGAGTCCGGAGATTGGGACAGCGCACCCGTGGTTCCCGCGAACATCATCGACTCGGTTGCGCGCTACACCTCAATTACCGTGGCGCCAAGCGGTGTTATCGTGTCTCTGTCGTCGGGTGACCTCTTGCGGTATCCGCTCGTGTACCTGACCGGTCATCTCCCAGTGCGTTTTACGGAACAGGAAGGGCGGATGCTCCGCACGTTCGTCGATCGTGGCGGAATGCTGTTCATCGACGATCACAACCACGATATCGACGGCGCTTTTCACAAGACTGTTTCAGAAGAGATCGAACGCACGATTGGAACGCTCGAGGAACTCCCGAATGATCATGACCTATACTCGGCGTTCTTCGAGTTTGACGGTCCGCCGACGACCGCGCACGAGTTGAACGGATGGGGTGACAACCTCGTGCACAGGTATTTGATGGCCGTCGTTCGGAACGACCGCGTCGCGGTCCTCTACAGCAATAAGGATTACTCGTCCGAGTGGAGCTATCATCCCGACAACAAGCGATTCTTGTCTGTCGACAACACACGCTTTGGCGTGAACATCGTGGTGTATGCACTTACACGATAGGCGTGTCCGGTTCGAGTTGACGCTTCGTGTAGTCGCGTTGCTTGCTGGGGTGTGGCTCATTCTTGGGTCGCAGTGGAACCCGACCCCGCCACGTCGGGCGGACATCAACGGGGTGGCGACACCCTTGGGTTCGTGGATTCGGAGTGGGGCAGACACCCTGTCGATGGTCCAACCCGGTCTGCCGGTACCAGAAGCGCGAGCGGCACTGGCGGCGGCACGCCATTTTGGGCAGGCGGTAGAATGGAGCGCAGGTGGCGTAGATCAGATCGCGATGGAGGTTGCGAGTGTTCCGGATCCACGAGGTGGAAGCATTGTGCGGATCGCAGCACCTGACCAAGCGACTATCGGCGTCGAGGATGGCGTGGGGCTCGCGGACACTGCCGTAGCCGGCGGTGCCGGCGCAGTGTTGCGACTACCGTCGCTCGTAGACTCCGCAGTGGTGTCGACATCAACCAGTCGTGCATCCGTATCAGTTGGCGAGGCGCCCCCACTCAGACGCGTCGCGGTGTATGGGCTTGCTGGATGGGAATCGAAGTTTGCTGCGCAGGCGTTGGAGGAACGCGGTTGGGAAATCGACGTAATGCTCGCCGTCGCGCCCGGCGGCTCGGTAGACCAGGATCGACCTGCGTCCGTAGTCACCGCAACGCATGGGGCGGCGGTCGTGCGCGATTCGATCGATGGGTTACCCGTCCAAGCGATCGTGCGGTTCGTGCGGAATGGCGGCGGCCTGGTGCTGGGGCCTGGGGCGGTGACTGTCCCGGCGCTTGGTCGGCTCGCGCCGGCCCAACTCGGTGAGTATCGGCGTCCCACGCAGATCAGCTTCGTGTCCGATCGTCCGCTCGAGAGTCTAGCCTACCGCCAGCTCGAACTTCGATCCGATGCCGTTGAACTCATGCGCATCGAGAACGACGTGACCATGGCGGCGCGGCGAGAACAGCTCGGGCGGGTCGTACAACTGGGGTACGAGAATACGTGGCGCTGGCGCATGATGGGTGATGGAGGGGTCAAGGGGTATCGGATGTGGTGGAGCAATCTCGTGAGCAGTGTATCGGCAGCTGGGACCGTGTCGCACAAGACTTCCAACGCCGCGCCGTTGGCACAAGCCGTTGCCGCACTTGGCCAACCCGTCCTTACCGTGCGCGGAGCGGGGAGTCACCGCGGTGTCTTGTGGCCTTGGCTGCTCGGTCTCATGCTGCTCGCCATGCTCGCCGAATGGACATCGCGGCGATTGGCTGGAGCTGTCTAGGAGGCGGGAAGCGGGCCCTTATCCGTTTACCCGTTTCCCCGCTTCCCCCGCCGTCGCATGCACCGCGAACGGCACTCCCTGCGGGTCAATGCATTGCGCGATCTTGTCGCCGCTGCCGCCCGGCACTTCCGTTGGCCCATTCATGATCTGACCGCCGGCCGCCTTGATCTTCTCGACCGCGTCCTCGGCGCTGGGAACGCGAAGGTAGAATAGCCACGCCGGCGCCGGTACTTCGGGAGGCTTGTTGAACATGCCGCCTAGGGGATGCGCACCACGGCCATACATCTGGTACGTACCCATCTCTCCCATGTCCATCTGATCGGCCTTCTGCCACCCAAAGAGATCCGAGTAGAAGCTCCAGGCGCCTTCCCAATCCGTGGTCATTAGTTCGTGCCACGAGAAATCACCGATCTCGGCCGTTTCATCTTTTCCTGGAACATCTCCGGCAGGTTGGAACCCACTGAACACCGCACCCTGAGGATCGGCGATCACGACGATACGGCCGACTTCGGGAATGTCGAATGGTCCGTGGATGACCTTGCCACCAAGTTCTACTGCCTTCTTCGCCGTCGCGTCGGCGTCCGGCGTAGCGATGTAGACCATCCAATGGGGCGGCGCACCCATCTCTTTCATTTCATCGGTGAGCGTCATGTATCCACCGATGCCGGTATCACCGTTCTTGATCATGGTGTAAGAGCCGTCAGGTCCGAAGGGCTCCACACCCCAACCAACGAGATCGGAGTAGAAGGTCTTGGACGCAGCAGCGTCTTCGGCGTAGCACTCGTACCAGGTGAAACGACCTGTGGGGAAGTCGGACATGTTGGGCTCCAGCAGGGAGGGGGAGAGGGATCGGGAGGTTAGCTCGGTGGTGGACGGTCGGGTAAGCGGGTAAGCGGGTCGCTCGCGTATTTCAAATCGATCTGTAGGTTAGCGGATTGAGCATGACCGACCGAACCGTCGACCAAGAATTCATCGCCCTTCAAGAGGTGCTCGCCGGCCGCTACTCCCTGCAAAGCGAACTGGGCCGCGGGGGAATGGGGGTCGTCTACCTCGCGCACGAGGTCGCCCTCGACCGGCCCGTGGCACTGAAGCTCCTCCCGCCGGCTATGGCGGCGGAGCCCACGCTCCGCGAGCGGTTCATGCGTGAAGCACGTACGGCCGCCAAGCTGTCGCAACCGAACATCGTTCCGATCTACGCCGTGGACGAGATCGACAAGTTCGTGTTCTTCACCATG
>JBDHLU010000052.1:0-26866 GCA_039656555.1 Gemmatimonadota bacterium
GACGGTCGGAACCTGCCCCGTGATTTCCGAGGGTTGCACGAAGATCGACGCACCGATGATGGTCCCGACGACCATCGCCGTGGCGTGGGGCAGTCGAATGGCTCGCTGTAGGTCCGGCATACGATCAGCCTGAGTGGAGGACGAGAGAATATGAGGTCCAGCTCACAGATCCGATACGGCCCCCGTCGCTCCGGTGTTGGAGGTGCCCGACTCGCTGCCCACTGCTATGTTTACCGCTGACAGAACGATTCGCCTAGCGAAGGAGACCCAATGCTGGCCACTCTCACCACCTCCGTCGTTGCCCTTGTCGGTAGCACGGTGTGCGCCCCCATCGATCATGCTGTCAAACCGATCGCCGAGCCGACGGATTTTCGGTCGCTCTACGAACAAGGTGTGCGGTACATAGAGTTCCGCAACGCGGCGACACGGCGTGTGGACGCGTGGAAGGATCACTACGCTAATGCGGTCGCCCCGGACGCGCTCGTGGCCAAGATGGAGTCGATTCCCGGCACGTGGCGGATGCTTGTCGTCGCCGAGGACTGGTGTGGCGACTCCGCGAACACGATCCCCTATTTGGCGAAGTTGGTCGATCGTGCAGACAATCTCGACATGCGGATTATCCGGTCCGATGTTGGCAAGGACATCATGGAGGCCCATCGCACGCCAGACGGCCGTGCCGCCACACCGACGGTGGTCTTGCTGAACGATCTCGTGGAACGCCCGAGCACCTTGCAGACGTGGTTCCTCGACGCGGAAAACGAGCTGGAAGAAGAAGCCCTCTACGAGCAAAAATACGCCTGGTACGATGACGATCAGGGACAGCATACGATCTCGGAGATCGTGGCAATGGCGATTGCGGCCTCGAATGGGGAGAAAATCTGTCGATAGTCGACAACCGATAGCCTGCGGCGGCGACCGGCGGGAACACCAGCTCCACCCATGGGTACCCGCACTGGTACCAATCTCAAAAACCGACAATGCGACGATTGATGTTTTTGGGCGTGAGCGCCCTGTTTGTGGGTATGGCCGCCTGTTCCGATGTCAGCCAGTTCTACACGGCCGGCGACTATCAATTCGAAATACCCGTGGACACGTTCACCCGCGAGTTCATGATGCACGTGCCGGTAGATCTCGATCCAGACCAACCGGCCCCACTGCTGTTCCTCATTCACGGGACCGGGTCGAACGGTCCAAACACGCGGGCCGTGGGCGAGGTCGACCGGTTCGCAGACGCCGCCGGTGTGGTCACGGTGTACCCCGAGGCATACACGATTGGGACTCTTCACGCATGGGCCGTCCCGGGAACGGTGGGCATGGAACGTGGCGTGGACGACCTGGCCTTTTTCAATCTCATGATCGACCGTGTCACCCAAGAGTTGAACATCGATGAGTCACGGATATTCATCGCCGGTATTTCGAACGGGGGCGTCCTGACCCAGTGGGTTGCATGCCAACTGAACGATCGCCTTCTCGGATTCGCTAGTGTCGGCGCGACAGCGTTGCGTGAGATCTCGGATGCCTGTGCTCCGGCGCGGGCCATGCCGGCAATGTTTTTCCTCGGCACGGAAGATCCGATCTTCTGGTGGGACGGCATCGTGGGCACTAACTTCGAGACGCTCTCCGCAGAAGCGTCGGTAGCGCGTTACGCGGGCCTCAACGGGTGCTCGAGCGCCTTCGAAATCGACTCTATTCAGGACTTCGTTCCGCAGGACAGCTCCACGGTTCGGCGGTGGCGTTACTCGGGCTGTCGCGACGGGACCCAAGTCCTCTTGTACGGGGTGGACGGTGGAAGCCACACATGGCCCGGATCGCCCTTTGAGTCACCGGCGTTGGGGTGTACCACGCGAGACATCCACGCGAGTCAACTCATAGTGGACTTCCTCGTCTCCCGCGGCACCGTCACGCCCGCGAACACCGCTGCGGGAGACTCCATGAGTCGGGGGTGCGAAAAGCCGTTCGTGTAGGCGACAGCGCCCCCAAGAATCGCCTTTGTCGCCGGACCTCCTCCAACGCATGATCCGTGGCTAGCTTACGTCACCGGAATCATGGACGATGGGGGGGACGATGAACGCAGTATTGACCAAATCACAGATTGAGCTCCAAGAGCGGACCCGCGACCTCGCTGAGTCCGTCATGCGGCCCGTTGCCGCGAAATACGACGAAGAGCAGACCTACCCGTGGGAAGTCCAGCACGCAATTCGAGATGCTGGTCTGTCCGGGGTGTGGATTCCCGAGGAATACGGGGGCCTGGGCGGTGGCGTGCTCGACCTCTGCCTCGTGGTCGAAGAAATCTCCCGCGTCTGTGGGGGGATGGGCGTTGGGTTCGCCGTCAATGCGCTGGGATCGTTCCCGATCATGATTGCGGGCACGGAAGAACAAAAGCAGCAATGGCTTCCGCCTATCGCGGCCGGTGAGAAGCTCATCGCCTTCGGCCTGTCCGAGAAGGAGGCCGGTTCAGATGCCGGGTCGATGCTTACTACGGCGTCGCGCGAAGGTGAATGCTACGTCCTGAACGGTGACAAGAAGTGGAACACCAACGGCTCCGTCGCTTCGTTCAATACCATCTTTGCGGTAACGAACCCAGACCGTGGTGCCCGTGGTATCTCGGCGTTTGTCGTAGAGGAAGGCACCGAGGGTTACCGGATCGGCAAACACGAGGACAAGATGGGTATCCGGTGCGTGCCGGTGGTCGAAGTTCATCTCGAACACTGCCGCGTGCCTGCCGGAAACCTGCTCGGGGGCGAGGAAGGGCGTGGGTTCAAGCACGCAATGATCACGCTCGACCGCGCGCGGCCCGGAGTAGCAGCCCAAGCCGTGGGACTCGCGCAAGGCGCTCTCGACCTGGCCATGGAGTACACGCGCGGGCGACAGCAATTCGGTCAATCGGTCAGTGCGTTCCAAGGAATCCAATGGATGCTCGCGGATATGGCGACCCAAATCGAGGCCTCCCGCCAGCTAGTGCATCACGCAGCACGCCTGATCGACTCGGGTGCCAAGCAAATCAGCAAGGTGTCAGCCATGTGCAAGCTCATGGCCACCGATGTCGCCATGAAGGTGACGACGGACGCGGTCCAGCTTTTTGGGGGATACGGCTTCTGTAAGGATTACCCGATCGAGAAGTACATGCGCGACGCAAAGATCACGCAGATCTACGAAGGCACGAATCAGATTCAGCGGCTCGTGATCGCCCGCAACATGATGCGCGAGGCGGCGAGCAAGTAGAAGAAGTCGCCAGGATCGCGCATGGCGGGAGTCTCCGATTCCCGCCTAGGCCACGCGCTCCTTGGCAGATTTCTTCTTCCCACCCCACGTTCCCCATACGAAGTCCCACGCCGGCGAACTCACACCATAGTCCTTGTCAGGATCCACGTAGTGGTGCCGCATATGCAACTTCTTGAGAAATGCTGAGATCTTCCCACGGCACGCGTGGTGGTGTACCACGTAGTGCGTGGTGTCATACATCAGGTATCCTGTGACAAACCCCGCGAACATTGCCGTACCCAGAACGGACCCGAGCGCCACCGTAAACGCGAAGTAGAACGCGACGGCGAGCGGAATGCTCACCCCAGGAACCATTACCAATCGCAGTGAGTCGTTCGGATAGAAATGATGGACACCGTGCATGAGGAAATAGGCCCTCTCGCGCAACCCGAGATGTCGCAGAACAGGTTCGCCAGGCTCGAGGCTCGCGGTAATGGCCTTGGCGCGGTCGTCCACTTCTTCCGGTACATGGAATGCAAACCGATGGATCACATACTCGGTGAAAGTCCACACCGCCAATCCGCACAGGAACAACGTCACGCCCATTCCGGTACCGATGCCCCCCAGGTAGCCCCAATACAAACTGATGGCGATGACTGGGACGTACAACAAATGCGGAACGAACGGATGCACGTGCGACAGAAACTCCATGAAGTCGCTCCGGAACATCCGGACGCTCTCGTCTTTGTTGGAAATAACACCGGTCTTCATAAAAGCCTATCGTAAAGCCGTGCCGGAAGTTAGAACGTTGATAGAACCATGGGAAGGCTCCCCAGAATTCGTGATGAAGCGACGGTGAAACCCGCTAGGGGTGATGTCCGCGCCACGGTTCAGCATCATCATCGTCTTCGGACGGCTCCACCCACCGAAGCTCCGCCGTCGCATCCGCGACTTCACCATGCGCTTCATAGAAGCCAAGTTCTACCAGGTGACTGATTTCGCACGGATTCCACGATGCCACGATAAGTCCCTCGTGCCCCGTCACCTCGCCGTCGGGATCGATCCCTACGTGCACGTGCGGATAATGGAACGGAGGGTCCTTGTCCTCCGGCGTATCCTCGTGTTCCGGTAGCACCAATCCGGGGATGATGCCGAGCGGGGGCCGGGCGTCGACGAGCCAACCGTCGAGCGGCCCGCCGATGCACTTGAAGTGAGGTCTCGTCACGACGTCAGTGACTACCTCGGGATCCTGCCGCAGTTGTTCGGTCACGTTGTCTAAGGAAGCGATACTGTGGTGCTCGCCGTCCCGCCCTTGACTGACGAATATTGGACTGTGAACGAACCCGATCCGCGCACGAGATATTCGATAGTTCGCGATGATCTCGACATTGCCGTCAACCGTGAGCAGATCCGGCCGGACCACGTGATTCGCCCGTGCGCGAGCCGTAACGGTGGGAATGAGCCGCTGGTTCTTTATGTCGATCCGCACACGATACACGTCACCGTTCACGCGCTCGACCGTGGCGTCGCCCATCGTCATCAGAGGCATCTGGTCCGCATGATAGAGAGTAAAGGCCATGTTGCGGTGGAACAGCTCCATGCCCATGAAACGCGGATTCACCCGGCCGGATAATTTTTTCCAACCACCCATCTCCACCGGTCCGTACGTCGGATGATCGAACGGGGCCCACTCTACGTATTGATCTCCGAACTCGAGGAAATCATCGAAGAAAAACCGTGACCGTTGAGGCGCAATCGGCGAGTTCTGATTGCTTTGCTGTTCCTTCGTCGTTGGTCCAATCGATCGACCCACCATGCACCGTGTACAACCCTCTCCAAATCACGAGATAGTCATAGTACGGCAGCATGCGCTCGCCGTTTTCGCCAAGCTCGTTGTAGACGCTAATGTCAGCACCGGGATACGTACCCTGCCAGGCGGCACCCGGTCCTCTGAGAATCATGCCGCCGGAGTTGTGGAAGGATTGGAACCCTGCAATGTTCGGCCGCGACATCATGAAGTCGTTGATGGCCCGCGCCTCCGGTAGCTGGAACGGGTAATCCATCGACCCGCCCTGGATATAGTTGGGTTGCCAGTCCGATCCGTAGTTGCGGTTCGGGTCGTAGCCACCGACGGGATCCTCGTTGACCCTGCCATCGCCGTCGTCATCGATCCCTTCACTGCCGAGCAACACGTAGTCTCCGTACTCACCGGGGAACACGCGCTCGAGTAGGCGCGGGTCGACGTGACTGATCCGGTGCGTACCCTGCCCTGGCACGTACTTCCGGATCTGTTCGATGACACCATTACCGTTGAGGTCGTTGGGGCCGTCCTCATCGAAGAGACCATCGCCGTCGCTGTCGACCGGGATGTGCCCCGTGCGCGCACCGGAGCCGGCATTGTCCAGGAAGTAATCCCGCCCATCCGGATTCACACTCGGCAGAATGTAAAAGACCCGTTCATCGACCAGACGTTTGACATCGGGAATGCGATCGTAGTTCTCCATCAGGTACCAGATCGTGTACAGCGTGACCTCGGCTCCCTGAATCTCGTTGCCGTGCACGTTGGCCTCGATGAACATGCCCGCCTTTTCCATCTCGCCACCGGTCGCAGGGTTGTTGACGGTCATCATCCACATTTCGCGACCACCGTAGCTATTACCCAACGACTGTAGGCTCAGAAACTCTGGCCAGGTGCGTTCCATGAGCTTCATCCGCTCCCCGATCTCGTCATGATCGAGCCACCGGTCCCAGGTGAGCGACAGGCGGTGTTCCGGGTCGGAACCACGTTGTTCTTGGGCGTCGAGCGCGCTCACCGTCACCGAGGTCAGCACGACGATCCCAAGAATCCGTCCCAGCATCTTCTTGTTCATCATGTCCTCTACCTCAGGGTAACGGTGATGGAATCGGTTCCGCCTTTTTGCGACCGGACGCGGACCTCGACAGTGGAACCTTCGCGCGCTTGGATCACCCAACTGAACTCCATGCGAGCGCCCGATCCATCGAGTTGGCGGAACATGCTGGATTTCGCGGCACCCGTGAGGATGGCCTCGGGATCAACCTGGATCTGAACTGTCGTCGGCTGCACGGCACGGGAGACCACACCGTGTTGCAGCGACGTTGGAAAGAACCCCGTATTCTCGACCGTGACCGAGACGGTAAATACACCACCGCCATGGTTAGTCACTTCACTTCCGGCAAACTTCACACGCGGCAACATCGACGCCACACGCACGGTGAACTCCCCGTGTACGCGCCCTAAGCTCGGCAGGTCGGCGGCGGGCGGATTGGTCGTCGCGTATGGACGGAAGCCGCCGATCTCGACCGGGCCAAGATCGGGATGATCGAAGGTCGTCCAATCGACGAACGCGTCGATACCAGCGCCCTCAAGGGCTTCGAGCAGAGTTGCTTCGAATCCACGATCACCGCTACCCTGGTCACGGTCACGGCGGGCCGGCTCCTCTTCCTCTTCCTCATCGACCTCCGGTTCTGGGACTGCCCACCCCTGTGTCGAGAACGACGGCACGCCAAACTGGTAGTAGCCCCATTGGAAGAAGGCGCCCTCGGCGACGCGATTGTACCCAACCTTTTCAATGCCGGTGATCTCCTTGTACGCGTCCGATACCGCTTCGAAGTAGCTCAGGTCTTCCTTGTTCACGGTCTCGGCCGGACGGCGGCCCGACTGTGGATCGTTGTCGCTGCCTGGTTGGGCACCGCGGAGTTGCGGCACCGCTCCAGGAAGTCCACGACCACCAAACCTGAACCCGCCACCACCGCCACCACCACCGAACACCCCCTGCTCGAAGATGTCGGCGTTGGCAGCGTCAGCCGCTGCGTGCAAACTCAGAATATTCGGATCGGCCAGATTCCCACGCGAGTCGGGGGCTGTTACGAGGTTGTCGGACTGACCGTAGGTGATGATCGCACCGATATGTCGGTTCGCAACCATGAAGTTCATCATGGCGCGTGATTCCGGTTCGCTCACCATGTACAGGCCGGCATCGGCTTCCCAGTACGGATACACGTGCTGAAAATTACGATTGAGATCAACACCCCCAGGTCCGTCTTCGTTCAGAAAACCATCGCCATCGTTGTCACGTCCCTCCCAGTGGAGGGTGTACGTACCGGTCTCGCGCTCGGCCGGGTCCGCTTCCTTGACCAAGCGGGGATCGTCCGGATCCAGGAGGTAGGCGCCACTGGCATCCGGAACACGCATGACGGTGATCACACCATCACCGTTCAGGTCTTCCGGCGAATCTTCGTCCACCCGCCCGTCATTGTCGTCGTCGTACGGTAAGGCGTTCCGACGGCGATCGTACTTCACGTCGGCGAACATGGCCTCGGCTCCGTCGGGATTCAGCCGGGGAACGACATAGAAGACCTGGTTGTCCAGATCTGGTTCGTCAGACGAAAGCAGGTATCTAATGGTCTCCAGCGCCAACTGGCTACCAACGACGTGGTTGCCCTCGAGATTCCCGACCACCAGCAGGCCGGGTCGCTCTGTGACTGGAGTCCCGGACGTATTGGCGATCTCGATGAGCCAGATCTCGCGGCCTTCCCGCGAGATTCCGATCGAACGCATCGTGGCCGCGCTCGATCCGTTCACGAGAGATCGCAATTGGCTGGTGAGGTCGTCGAAGTCCAGATAGGCCGCCGTTTGGCCATGAAGCGCCGGCGGCGCAACCAACGCCGCAGTAATGAATAGGGCCAGGGTTCTCATTCCGTAGCATCCTCCGCTCCGCACATGTCCCTCCAAGGACGAGTCTCTCCGATCAGACTATCGCGAGAGACGTGATATTGCTAGGAGATGGGTTTTGGGGGAAAAGGGAAAGGGGAAAGATAAAAGGTGATTCCAAACCTGAACGACTCGCCACCATTCCCCTTTTCCCGAGTTCTACTCCGCCTTCAACACCTCGATCGGATCCACCAACGTAGCCCGCCGCGCGGGGAAATAACACGCGGCCACTGCGACGATCGCGAGCACCACCGGCGCCACGGCAAAGGTTGTTACATCCATCGTCGAGACCTCGAACAACAGTGACGACAGCAATCGGGTGAGGCCAATCGCTCCGACGATACCGATCGCGAGCCCTGTGCCGGCCACGACAAGGCCCTGGCGCAACACAAGACGCAGAATCGAGGGCGTTTTGGCACCCAACGCGATGCGCACACCGAGTTCCTGACGTCGCTCGGCAACCGAGTACGACATCACGCCGTACGTTCCAACGGCCGCCAGTGCCAACGCCACTCCTGCGAAAATGGTCAGCAACAGTGTCAGAAACCTGGGCTGCGCGACCGACCCGGACAGCACGTTATTCAGTGGTTGTAAGTCGGCAAGTGGCAGCGATCGATCGATCTTGCCCACCACTTCCCTTGCCGTGCTTGCCAAGGTGGCGGGCGGTGCCGTAGTGCGGAACACGACGTTCATCGTCTGCAACGGAATCCCCAAGCCGGCAACCTGGGGAATGTGAAAATAGGACTCCGTGCCCGTTGGCTCACCGAGTCCGCCTTGCTTCACATCTTTCACAACGCCAACCACGGTCAGCCAGGGTATGTTGCCACCTGGTGGGCGCAAGCGCTTGCCCACCGCGCTCTCACCGCGCCAAAACGTCTTGGCCATCGTCTCGTTGACGATCGCGACGGGAAGACTCGTCACTGCATCGGACGCTGTGAACAGCCGACCCTCTACGAGCGGGATCTGCATCGTCTCGAAATAGTCCGTGGTAATGAACTGCCAGTAGTCCACGTTCTGTGGCGGTCCGTCGGGCGTGGGTTCGATCCCCTCGAACTCCATGTCGTTCGCGTTGACCGGTCGGTTGGGCGGCAGCCCACTCATCAATGCGACACGTTCCACGCCCGGCTGTGAGGATCCTTCCTGAATCAACCGCTCGTAGAACGCGACCTGATCGGCCGGCTGTGGATAGTCGCTCAACGGAAGGAAGAGCCTGAAGGTCAGGAGTCCGTCGGGTTCGAACCCAGGATCAACGTCTTGGAGCGCGGCAAAGCTGCGCAGCATCAACCCCGACCCCACGATCAACACGACAGCCAGCGCGACCTCCGACACCACCAAGAGCTGCCGCAGCCGCTGCCGTGAGGCGCCTGCAGTGGTTCGTTGCCCACCTTCACGGAGGGCGGCGTTCATGTTGCCCTCGCGCAGGTGTAGGAGCGGAGCCAAACCAAACAACAGTCCCGTGAACAACGACACGCCAAGCGTGAACCCTACAACCCTCAGGTCCAATCCGATTTCGCTGATGCGAGGAACACTTCCCGGACTCACCGCCAGCAGGAGCTTCACGCCCCAGTACCCGAACATGAGACCGAACGCGCCACCAATCATCGCCAGGACAAATCCCTCGGTGAGAAATTGCCTAAGCAGACGGCCGGTCCCCGCTCCGAGGGCAGACCGCACGGCGATTTCCCTTTGCCGCGACTCGGCCTTGGCCAAGAGCAAGTTGGCGACGTTTGCACACGCGATGAGCAAAACGAACCCCACCGCTCCGAGGAGCGTGAAGAGAGCCGGCCGAATGCTCCCGACCACCTCTTCGTGGAGCGCCTTATACGAGATTGGGTGGTTGTCCACCGAGGGACGGTGCTGGCCCGCGTTGATATCGTCCCACTGCGTGAACAGGGTCGGCAACTCGGCCCGCGCTCCTGCCAACGAGACATCCGGCTCGAGCCGCCCCACGAGATATAGGAAGTGATTGGATCGCGGATTCGTATTGACACGATCGAGTTGGAATGGGATCCAAGCTTCGACCCCGTTGTCGTTGAGATCGAACTTCGGCGGCATGATCCCCACGACGGTAGACGGCGTCCCATTCACGACCAAGGTACTGCCGAGGATGTCCTCATCCCCACCAAATCGTCCCTGCCACAGCTCGTACGACAACACAAACACGGACTCTCCGCCCGGCTGATCCTCGTCCTCGGCGAAAATCCGCCCACGATACGGCGGTACGCCAAGGACCTGCAGCACTTCGTAGGTCGCGAAGCCGGCGTTCACGCGCATCGGCCGATCGCCGCCGGTTATCGACACCTCCCCAATCCGGTACCCACCCATATTCGCAAATGAGCGGTTGCGCTCTTTGAGTTCGAGGAACTCCGGTACCGACATCCAGAACTTGTCAAAGCCCATGGTCGGGAACTGGCCGGTGATCATGACCAACTCGCCCGGCTGGCGGTATTGCAGCGGCTTGAGAAGCACGCCGTTGACGACCGAGAAAATGGCCGAGTTGGCGCCGATCCCAAGCGCGAGCGTTAGGACGGCAACGGCGGTGAAGCTGGGGGACTTGGCAAGTGAACGGACGGCGTAGCGGAGGTCGGCGACGAAGTTGCCCACGGGAGCTCCTGCGCTTTGGCGGTGGGGTCAGGAGTACGTACGTCGAATATACGAGGAAGTTTCTGGGGATAGGGGATAAGTAAGAATGCGAGTAAGGAACAAGCAGAGCGAGCCCCTATTGCCTATCCCCTACATCTTATTCCCTCGCTCCCTTATCCGCGTGTGACACCCCGCACACGTAGCCATCATCTGGCCGTAGATCGCGGCCCGGCCCTGCAGCGTCTTCTCGGCCGCGGCTTGTTGGCCGAGACCATGGAGTTGCGCTTCGAGACCGTGAAGCTCGCCCCCCACGTCGTTTTGCTCCCGGACCTCTCCCGGAAGCATCGATGAACTGGACCACTCGCGAGTGCCTGTGGCCCAGGACGAATCTGACGGACCAATCAGGCCGTCCCACATTCGATCGGACGCCCACTTGTGCCGAGTCATCTCGGCCATGTCGTCGCCGAGATTCTCCATCGACCCGATCCGCAACACTGGGCCACGACCGTATGTCTCGTGGCACTGCCCGCACGTGCGCCCCATGTTAGCGGTCGCCGTGGCCACCTCTTCCATAGAATTGGCATCGACGATATCCCTGGCGTACGTACGCATCTGGGAGTCCAATCGTTCGGACCCAGGGGGAAGGGACGGCGCCGGTTCACGGCCGATGAACCAACCCGCGACGGCCTGGGCATCTCTGAGATTTCCCTGCACCACAGCGTAGTGAATCTCTCCAACACGCTGGTAGTGCTGCCACATGCTCGCCGGAGGCGTGGCGGGCTGGTGGGCACAGGATGACAAGGTCAGCGCGAGTGCCCCACTAACGATCAGGTGTCTAGATGCCATGCTGTCACCTCGGTGTGATAACTCCACCTTGCAATCTCAGTAGGCTAATCTGAAGGGGGCATGAAGATCGAGACAGGAGACGAATCCTATTGGCTGTAGACGATCGACGAATGACGGCTCTAATTCACCTGCGTCGTATCCACCCGCGTCGGGGTCTCATCTCCCGAAACGATCGTCCGGGCACCAGCCGCGATCGCGACGATCGTATTCGTGAGGTGATCGAGATCCAGCGTCTCCACGTGATCGGTCACCTGGTGATAGTCGGGATCGACGTCGATCGGTGTCGTACTAATGGAATGCGCGGGCACACCTAGACGAGCCAACGTGGCGTTGTCCGACCGATAAAACAGATTCTGGTCGGGGTACGGATCGGCATAGAACCGGTACTGCGTGCCCTCGACAGCCCGTTGGAGGATCTCGCCGAACGTGGATCGTTCGAACCCTGTGATCCACGCAGTGTTGGGTCCGTCCGTCGCCGGCTTGCCGATCATTTCGATGTTGAACATCGCGACGATTCGATCGGGATCGAGCTTTTGGGAGAAATGTGTGGACCCGAACCCACCGGATTCCTCGCCGGTAAACGCTGCGAACACGAGCGTACGTTCCGGTCGGCCCAGCGCCTTGAAGTAGCGGGCCAGAGCGATAACGGCGGTGGTGCCGGACGCGTCGTCGTTGGCACCATTGGCGATCGAATCGCCATCGACCGCCGGTCGAATGCCGATGTGATCGTAGTGGGCCGAGAACAGGACGATCTCGTCCGCGCGCCGTCCGGGAATGACCCCAACGACGTTGGCCAGTGGCCGTGACTCGATCGTCGCGGTAGCCGAGACCTCGAGATCGCGTGCTTCCGTATCGGCGGTCACGATCCACACGGAGTTCTGCCGGCCGAGTGTGGTCACGTTGCGCGGTCGGCCCAAGAAGCGCGCGATCTGCCCGAACGATTCACTGTGCACCTCATCGACCAGGACGAGCGTATTCCCCTGGGCACGGCGGAGACGCGAGAAGACCGGGAACAATTCGTCTTCGGCACTCACCCGTTCCACCGTAACATCGGCCGTGCCGTCCCAGTTCAGCGTCTCTTGTCCGGCGGCAATCGCGAACTGTGACGCGGGCACGTCGCGGCCGTTCAGCCGCACGGCGGCCTGCTCGACAGTTATCCGGGACACGGCAAAGTCCTGGATGTACCCGTCCTCACCCTCCAGCACGCCTAGGCCAATGTCCTCGAACTCGCCTCGAATGAACGCGGCCGCCATATCGATCTCGCGGGAGAAAGTCGCGCGCCCTGCCATGGAATCGTGCGCGAGCGTATTGATGATTCGCTCGACGTCGGGGCGTTCGATGGTGGGATTGGCGCACGCCGCAATCGCGAAGACTAGGCTGGTCAGGACACCGCGAAACTGCATCGTGAAGATCTCCGGCTGGAGTGGATAGGCCGCGTAGGGCCCCGAGACATGCGACTCAAGATGACCGCGGGGGGAGCGTGGCGATAGTGGAGATGGTTACGCCAAGTTGCCACTCCTATGAAAGCCCCCCTACGTTCATGTCACCACACGGGGGATGTCCGCATGGACCCAACGACAATGATCTACATACTGGTAGCCGCAATGGTCGCATCGGGCGGCGTGTTAGGGGCTTTCTGGGTCCGCGCGTTGACGATCATGCGGAGGCAGGTGATCGACTCCACCGAGGGACTCCATCGGTTGGCCGATGCGGTGCGCGAGTTGGAAGGGCAGCTTAACGCGCTCGGAAAAGATCATCTCGAAATCCAAGAGCGCCTCGAGACGGCCGAACGACTGCTCGCGCGTGGTCCCATAGAGCCAGACGGTCGCACCACTAATTGACTAGACGCCCTACCGCAGTACCTGAAACCTCGGATCGTTGCTGAGCGGCATCCAGAACCAATGGAGCTCCCCCTCGACTTCGAACGAGTAGTCGGGATGGATGCGGCGGTACTCTTCGAGCAGGTCGAGCGCCCGGTCGTACTCCCTGCCAAATATTCGCATGACGGCTTCGACGCGCATCAGCGTCCGCGATGGATCGATGGCTTCATCTGCCCGGGCGCGGTTCAACACACTGTTCGCGCTGTCGGCTAGGCCCGCCCGCGCGATTACACCGCCCACGATCATTCGTGCTTCGTGCGTGTAGTACGCTTGCAAGCCTTCTGGGGCCAAAGACTCCGCGCGTGAGGCAAGTTCCCATGCCACATCGATATCGGGATGTCGAATTGCTGTGATCATCATCCAAAGCCGGCATAGCGCAAAGCGGTAGTCGTCGGGCGAGCGGCGCGCGGCTTCCTCGCACCACTGCTGAGCTTCCGAAAATTGGGCGAGTTCGAAATGGGTTCGGAACAGCATGTGAACCTGATCGACGTCTTCAATATCCTCGGCCGCGACTGTTTGGCCGGAGGCAAGAGCGGACGAAAGTTCGTTCACACCCGTCACCACCACTCCCTCGATTCGCAAGATGGCCTGCTGGAGTGACGCGTTCACCGTGATCGGCTGGCCCGCCAAAATCTTCCGGTCGGCGACCGTCGTCGGCTGAAAACCGATCGCGGTGATCCGAAGCGTGTAGGTACCGACCGGAACACCTTCGATCACATACCGGCCAGCCTCGTCGGTCGTGGTCGCAGACTGGGTCTCCACTACCGTGACTTGCGCCCCGGCAATGGGATCTCCGGATGCGGCACGCACGGTACCCTCGATGCGACCGGTCTGCGCGAATGCGGTAGCGGTAGAGAGCAACAGTACCGATACAACGATGCTACCATGTTCCAGCAACGAACGAATCAAGGCACTCTCCTTCGCACTCACACGGTTGGGGCGATGTTCGTGTTCAACCGGAACAAGTTGGTGGGATCGTATTTGTTCTTGATCTGGACGAGGCGCTCATAGTTGACTCGATAGTTCTTGCCGATCCCCTCTGCAGTCAGTTCCTCCGGTGCATCGTTGACGTAATACCCCTGAATGAAGGGCTCGACGCCGGCCCAATATCGTCTTTCATAGGCGACGTGTTCTGATCCGTCTTCACCGTACGGCCAATCGACGATAGCGAGCAGGTTTCCGGTTGCATCGCGGTGCGAGAACGCTGTCGCATCATCCGCGACGCGGCCAATCTTGCCGCCACTCTGCTGGATCGCGACAATCGTGAGCCGATCGAGATGGCCCTCCATGCTCTCTGCCATAGCCGTCGTCAAATCGGACGTCATCGAGCCAATGAAGCCGCTCTTGAGATAGGCGGCACGAGCCCTGAAATCATCCACGTCACCCGACCGTTGCAGTGCGACATAGTCCATCGGCTGGACGTCGTCGATCATGGGAGTCCCCATGCTCCGGATCGGCGCGAGCGCCCGATCGGCTTCAGATGGTGGTCCAGAAAAACACACTTGGGCACCCACGAATCCAGGCGCGCCACCCGGCGGGATGACCATCCCAAAATCCAAGGTTAGATCGTCGCGTGCCTGCGGAGCATAGTCGGCATAGATATCCAAGAACTCCTTGGCCCGCGCGATCGGGTAGCCAATGGTGCCGCCCAAAACCTGGCGCTCCATGGGGTGGAGTTGGAATTCGAAGGATGTCACGATACCGAAGTTGCCACTGCCGCCACGAACGCCCCAATAGAGATCAGAATTCTCGTTGGCGTCAGCGTAGCGGAATTCACCGTCTGCCGTCACCACATTCACGGCAGTGAGATTGTCGATCGCGAGCCCGAAGCGCCGCGCCACTCGGCCGAACCCGCCACCGGTCACCAGCCCGCCGACGCCCGTGTGGGATACTGTCCCCATCGGCGTGACCAACCCATACGCCATCGCTTCGTGATCAAGCGGCCCCAATAGACTGCCCCCCGTCACCCAGGCTTTGCGCCCGTTCGGGTCGATTCGAACGTTTCGGAAACGGGATAGGTCGATCATGATGCCCTTGTCGCATGTCGACTTTCCCGAGAAGCTGTGGCCGCCGCATTTTACCGCGGTGAGCAGGCTGTGCTCTCGCGCGAAGTCGACCGCGAGCCGGACGTCCGCCGTGCCGGTGGGTTGCGCGATCAGCGCCGGGTGCTTGTCGAAGGATGGATTGAGAATCATCCGGGCCTGGTCGTACCCCTCGTCGTGCGCGAGCAAGACCGGCCCTCTGAGCCGGTCGGCCAGTTCCTTGATGGCTTTTCCTTTGAGTGTGATCTCTCTGCCATCGCCCGTGATCGCATCGATGTCTACGGGGTCCTGGCCAATCGGTCGAAAGAGTGATTGGGGTGTGAAGGCAGGTACGCTCAGTGCTGCGGCGAATGTTGACCGGACAAAGGAGCGACGTTTCATGGGAGGTCTCCTAAGGGGACGGGACTAAGGTATGCCACGATCCCTCGCCCGGCGAGGGGAGGCGGTGGGCATCCCCCTTCGCGAACTGCGACGGACGGGAAAGGGACGCCCATCCCTTCGACCGCTGCGATTCGCCCCAAGCTGTGAGTCACTCTGGGGAAGTTGGCTAGGGCGACTCAACGCGGTCTGCGGGACGGACGTCCCTTTCCCGTCCCACTGTCCCACTGTCCCACTGTCCCACTGTCCCACTGTCTACTCTGCTCCTGGCCTACCCGGCAGGCTCTCCAGAATGAACGCCGCCACTTCAGACTTGAAGCGGGCCAACTGCTGCTCGATGATGTACATCATGTGCCCGCCCTCGTAGTACGACATCGAAATGCGGTCTGAATAGTCATCTTCCCAACCGAGATGGTGTACCGTGTACTCGGTTCCGAAGAACGGAGTCGCCATGTCGTAGTAGCCATTGGTGATGTGCACGCGGAGATACGGATTTCGCGCCATGGCACCGCGAAGCGCATCCACTTGGGTCGCGTAGCGGCCAGTGAACGACTCGTAGCTCCAGGGTCGGACCGGTCCTGACTGGTAGTATCTCATGTCCGTCTTGTAGCCCAATTCATTGCGAACATAGTCGGTAAACAGGGCAACGAATGGTCCAGTCAACGCGTTATTCGACGGATCGAATTCTTGCGACTCTCCTGCCGCATCCTGATCCATAGCCGTGTATCGACTGTCGAGGCGGCCAGTCACTAGCCGCTGGTCGCGCAACAGCTCCTTGCGGTATCGCGACGGGTCGACCCGCAGATTCGCCTGCATGTAGAACTCTGCCGATACCCCGGTGAGACGTGCCGCCTTCTCGGCGACTGCGTACCGCTCGTCCATAGTCAGCATGTTGCCCTTGATGAGAGCCGTGGCGTATTCCCCTATGGCAAAGTCGCGCGCTTCTTGGATCGCCGCCTGCATGTTCGCCTGAAGATTCGGCTCGAGTCGCTGATGGTACCACGCCGTTGCCGTGTACGTCGGCAGGAACATCGCGAACGGCAGGTCGTTACCCTCGTTGTATCGGATCGTCGTGAAATCGAGCACTGACGAAACCAGCACGATACCGTTCAGCTCGATTCCCCTACCCTGTAGGAGCGGCGCGAGACCGGCTGATCGGAACGTTCCATAACTCTCGCCGAGCAGAAACTTCGGCGAACTCCATCGGTCGAAACGAGTGATGTAGCGACGGATGAACTCGCCGACCCAGCGCAGGTCCTCGTTTACCCCATGGAACTGGCTCTTGTCTTCACCCTCCACCGGTCGGCTGTAACCGGTCATCACGGGGTCGATCATCACGATGTCGGTGACGTCGAGCAACGAAAACTCGTTGTCGACCAACTGGTACGGGGGCCGCGGCTGGAACCCTTCGGACGCCATTTGCACTCGTCGCGGTCCCATCGTTCCCATGTGTAGCCAAATCGACGCCGACCCGGGACCACCGTTGAACGAAAACGTGATGGGCCGATCAGCGCCCGCACCTACACCGTCGCGCGTGTAGGCAACGAAGAACGCGTTCGCTTTGGGCGTACCGTCTTCGTCGTCGAGCAGCAGTGTTCCGGTAGTAGCTGTGTATTCGACCTGTTCCCCACCGATACGGGCCGAGTGGTTAGTGATCGAGAGATTCTCCCGTTCCATTGGCGCCGCTGCCGGCTCTTCCTGGGCAGAAAGCGGGGCGATGAGTATGCCGAGGAATACGGCTGGTTGCATCCATGACCCGAGTCGAACGTGCATTGTTATGTCTCCGTTGGGGAACCGAATAAGAGTACTTCGCAGAGACCATGTCGGCGAGGAGAGCGACGCTGTCACGCTAGCGCGGGACCTGCTCCCGGTCGTATGCCTTGGTGCCGGCTCGTTGCGCAGTGGGGAGGCGGTGGGCATCCCCCTCCCTACTGTCCCACTGATCCCTTACCGCCTTCCCGTCTCAGCTCTTCACGAGAAACGAGATCTTCACGTTGGCTCGAAACTCCTTGATGGTGTCGCCTTCGACCACGCCGGACATGTTGTCGACCCAGACGCTCTTGATTCCCGATACGGTCTTGGCGGCCTCCTTGACCGCTGCCCGCACTGCATCGTCGAAGCTCTTTTCGGATTCCCCGATCACCTCGATCACCTTCACTATCGTACTCATCTTGCCCCTCCCGTCATACATCGTTGACGAAATACTCCTATGGCTCGTCACCCATGGGTATGGATCGGAGTTGTTGGCGAAGCACCGGATGGGCGGCAAGCAGATACCACCCCATAGTCACCGCCGCCAGCAGTCCCGCAACGCCGATTTGCCACCATGCTCCCCCACCCAGCAGCGGACGCGCGAAGAGCATCAACGCAGCGTACGTGTGCGCGGCGACGAAGATCAGGGCGACTGCAACCGCATACCGGAGAACAGGGAGGCGCTCGGCGCCGGCCACGAGCCACGACGCAAACATGCCAAGCACCAAGAACACGAGGAGGTGAACCATGTTGTACGTGAAAACAGGTCCGGGAAGGATCACCAAGGCCGCCGGATCCTCGAGACCAAAGAAAACGGTCGCCCCGAACAGGGCCGGGATATAGAAAACCGAGCTACCGGTGAACACGCTCACCACAACAAAGAACCCGATGACAGTCCCGTACCCGATGAGCCCGGTCCAAATTCCCGCAGTAAGCACGCCCCTGGGCGTGGCGTCCGAAGGCGTCATTTTGCCCTTCTCGGTTGACGCTAGTGTAATCTCTGGGCCGCAGCGTTAAGGCGCTTTGAAGATCGCAGTAAGGGAACCAACCACCATGCCTTGACGGTTCTACCTAGACGACCCGTCTACGGAGCCAAATCGACGATGCCATACCACATTACCGCGATACTGAGCGTAGCGCTTCTGGCGGCGTGTGGTACCGACGCTCCTGTCGACCGATCTGTCCCAGCCTCCCGAGATGGCCTGGTCGTCATCGAGATGACCGACGACATGACGTTTGCGCCCGACACCATCACGGCCGCCGTGGGCGACACCATCGTCTGGGTGAACCGTGGCGACCTTCCGCACACCGCCACCGCTCGCGCAGATTTCCTGCCGCTGGAGCAACTCCCCTCATCTGCCGAGTCGTGGGACTCGGGGTTGATGGACGCAGACGCCGAGTTTCGTATCGTCGTGCAGGCCAAGGGTGAATACCGGTACGTGTGCACCCTGCATCAAGCGGCGGGAATGGTCGCGCACTTCCGCGTCAAATAGCCAACTATGCGCGTTCTCCACCCACTCTTTGTGCACCTGCACATCGCCTTTCTATTGATGGCGTTCATGGCGATGTACGCATGGCTCTTTCGAGGTCTGGCAACCAGCGTCTTCGAAGACCGGCTGTACCGGTTCGCGCGAACGAACACAGGGCTCGGCCTCATTGCCGTAGCACTGTCCATGGTGGCGGGGCTGCGGGACGGGTTGGCCGGCTCCATCGTCCGCTTCAGTGGACCCCTGGGTGGGTGGCTCCTGTTGAAGGTGGTGCTCGCTACCCTGCTGCTCGTGGTCTACGGTCTATTCATGGCTCGCGCGTCGCGCAAGAAGACCTACTTGCAGGAAGACCGCACGACGATGGCCTGGTGCCTCGGCACCCAGGCGGTCGGAATCGTACTGGTTGGCATCATTACAGCCATCGGGACCATGCTAGTGTACTATCCCGATCGCATGCCACGGTTTCCCATCCCGTGACCACACCGCAGCGCGTCGTGGTGCTGGGCGGTGGGTTCGCCGGCCTGTACGCCACGACATATCTCACCAAGGCCGACGTTCCGGAGGATGCGCTCCACGTCACCCTAATCTCCGACCAGAACTATTTCACCTTCACTCCGTTGCTTGCCGAAGTGGTCGCCGGATCGCTCAACCCGCAGGACGTGATTATTCCACTCCGCTCTCTCGCAACACGATTCGGATTCGAGTTCCGGCGGGCACGCGTGGAAGGCATCGATGCGGCGGGCGGCTATGTCAGCACCACAACGGGTGCCGTTCCGTTCGACTATCTGGTCATCGCCCTCGGCGCAGCGCCACAATATTTCGGGAACACGTCGCTGGCAGAAGCATCACTGCCTTTTACATCGGTGCACGATGCGCTCGCGATCCGCAACCGTGCGCTCGAAGCGGCGGAACGCGCCGCCGTGGAAAAGAACGCCACCACACGCCGAGACCTGCTGCGATTCGCCGTCGCGGGCGCCGGGCCCTCGGGAGTCGAAGTGGCGAGTGAGATCCACAGTCTTCTCACCCGACTATTGCCACGCTACTACGGTGTGCACGAACCGCCTACCGTATCCGTCTACCAAAAGGCCGACCATATCCTCCCGGGTTGGGATCCGGTTCTCGCCGCCGAAGGCCTCGAACTCCTTCGTGCGCGAGGCGTGGACGTCCACCTTGGCGTGGGGGTCACGTCGTTTCGCAACCATGAACTCGAAACCACCGGGAATGGAAATACACCAGCCACAGCGCGCGCTCATACACTCATCTGGACCGCAGGAACGGCACCGGCCACGCAGATACTCGACGGTGGGCACCTGGCGCGCGGGGAGCGCAAACATCTCGTGGTCGATCAACATCTGCGCGTCAAGGCTCACGACAATATCTACGCCGCCGGAGACATCGCCCAGGTGCCGCTACGATCGGGTGGAGGGTTTCAGCCACCAGTAGCCCCGATCGCCATCAGTGCCGGTATCCGAGCAGCAGGCAACATCGAGAACGCCATCATGGGTCGGAGCCTCGAGCCGTACGATGCGCACCATGCAGGGAAAATCATCTCACTCGGCGGTGGCGCGGCGCTCATCGATCTCCTGGGGTGGCGAATTCGGGGCCGCCCGGCATGGTGGACCTACCGACTGATCTATCTGCTCAAGCTAGTCGGCACGAGAAACAAACTACAGGCGCTCGCGAGTCTCACGTTCAACCGAATCTTCGAACCCACCGTTTAGGCAAAGAGAGACCTCCATGCGGCGTACAGCTGGTGATAAAGCAACTCATGTTGTCCTACCATCCATCGATGGGCCGGTATTCGATACACGCAGCCTAACGGACAAGCCGTTCATGCTGTCGTTTTTTCGCTTCGCTGCGTGCCCGTTCTGCAATCTGCGAGTGCACGAACTGGTAGAGCGGTTCAACGAGTTCGGAAGTGATTTTGCAATCGTTGCGATTTTCGACTCACCGCTCGATGATCTCATCCGCCATACAGCAAAGCACCGCGCCCCATTTCCAATTCTCGCCGACGAGAGCAATCGATACTACAGGAAATACTCCATCGAACACTCGGCGCGGGGCATGCTCATGGGAATGATCATCCGTATGCCGACGCTGGTGAAGGCAATGCTCAAAGGGTATTTGCCCACCACCGTCAAGGGCAGCTTGACCACGATGCCTGCGGACTTCTTGGTTGACAAAGAAGGCGTTATTCAAGTAGCACATTACGGGAACGACGAAGGTGACCATCTGCCGTTCGAACAGGTGAAAGCGTTCTCGTTGAGGCCGTGATACCCACGACTCAGCCGCCCCGACCCTACACCACGACTTCCAGAAACGTCCTGATCGCTGCCGTCGCGTGTTCGATGGCGCCGGGGTTGATGAACATGTGTCCCGCGCCGGGAATCGCGGCAAACCACTTGGGTTGTACGGCCGCCGCGTAGATGCGTTCACCCTCGGCGATTTCGACGACAGTGTCGGACGTCCCGTGCACGATCAAGAGCGGCCGCTTCAAGGAAGCGATGCGTTCGGGTGTGCAGTGCTGCTCGAGGTCTTCGAAGAACGAACGCGATATGTCAAACGGCCTACCGGCAATCGAGACCGTAGCCCGCCCACTCGCGAACACTTTGTCCACTTCCTGCTCAGTGAAGAGATGACGTACGTGTTCCGTGCCAAACGGTGCGGCCACGGCAACCACCGCCCGCACGCCCGGTACGTTTCCCGCAGCCAGGAGTGTCGCCGCCCCACCCAGACTGTGACCGACCATGATACAGGGGCCGAAGTCTCTCGCGGCCAGGTATTCGGCTGCTGCCTCCAGGTCACTGATGTTGGTCGTCACGGAGGTTTCCGCAAAATCCCCTTCGCTCTCGCCGAGCCCGGTGAAGTCGAATCGCAGAACCGCGAACCCGCCATCTTCGATTCCCGAACTCATGGCACGTGTTGTCTTGAGCGAGCGCGAGCACGTGAAACAATGGGCGAAGAGAACTGCGCCACGCGGTTCACCATCAGGGATATGAAGGGTGCCGGAGAGGTTTCCAGCGGCTCCCTCGATCGTCACGAGTTCGTGTCTATGCCCCATGTTCCTCGACGTTCTTGAACAGATTGTTCAGAGACTCCGCAAACGTCGGGTGGGCAAACACCCCGTCTCGGAGCGCCGTGTAGGGCAGCTTGCCCATCATCGCGATCTGCAGCATCGACATGATCTCGCCACCTTCGATCCCGAGAATCGCCGCGCCGAGGATCTGCTCCGTGTCGAGATCGACGACAACTTTCATGAGACCACGACTCTCGTCCATCTCGAGGGCACGCGCCACCGATGCCATGGGCATCTTGGCCACGCCCACCCGGGCACCGGTTTCCAGAGCCTGTTCTTCGGTCAACCCAACCCTGCCGAGTTGCGGATCCGTGAACACCGTGTAGGGCACCAGACGACCGGTGATACTGCGCTCGGTTCCGTGCAAAAGATTGTCGCGCAGGATTCGGAAATCGTCGTAGGCGATGTGGGTGAAGGCCGGTCCACCTTTGACATCGCCAAAGGCGTAGATGCCGGGCGCCTTGGTCTCCAGCTTGTCGTTCACCGGAATGAAACCGCGCTCGTCGACCTCCACGCCGGCGGCACCGAGGTTCAACGCCTCGGTGTTCGGGCGCCGACCTGCAGCCACCAGAAGGTGTGACCCTTGGAGTTCGCTCGGACCATTCGGGGCATTCACCTCGATCGTGATGCCTCCGCCTTCCTCCCGTACCGCCGTGGGGCTCGTACCCGGAAGGAGTTTGATTCCGTCGTCCGAAAAGACTTGCGACATGGTCGAACAGATGTCCGGATCTTCACGAGGGAGACATCGCGGGGCTTGCTCTATGATCGTGACCTCGGCACCGAACCGCCGGAACATCTGGCCGAACTCCACGCCGATGTATCCGCCTCCCATGATCACAAGATGCTCGGGCACCGTACCCAACTCCATGATGGATGTCGAATCGAGATAGGGGACACTGTCGAGTCCGGGTATCGATGGAGTGAATGGGCGCGTGCCGGTGTTGATCAAGATCGTCTTGGAGGTGAACTCTCGTTCACCGCCATCGTTCAGCGCGACGGCGACCGTATCCGGCCCGGTCAGACGGCCTTCTCCCATTACCAACTCGAGGCTGTCCCATCGCTCGAGTCCTTTGCGACTACCGACGCGCCACGACTGCACGATGTCCCGCTTTCGTTCCCGAACGCGCGCCAGATCGACGGTAACCTCACCGGTATTGACTCCATAATCGGCGGCCCGCCTGGCTAAGTAGGCCACACGGGCACTCGCAACCATCGTCTTGGTTGGAGTGCAGCCTCGGTTGATACACGAGCCCCCGACATGCTCGCGCTCGAGGATTACGACCTTCCAACCGGCACCTGCGAGTTGCCCAGCGAGCGGCCCACCTCCCTGCCCGGTTCCAATCACGATGGCATCAAACGGCTCAGGCATGGTGCTTCTTTCAGTTAAGAGTGAACGGTGTGCGATGCGGTCTTCTCACAACGTATCGAGGGCCGCTCCGTGTTCCCGTGAGCGCCGCCCACTTCGTAACGATCGCGGTGGTAATTGAAAGGGATGGCCGGGTTGGGGGAACGTTTGCGAGCGATGCGCGTCAGGGCCTCGGAGCGCTCAATCCCGCCTGGGCTCGCACGTAGTCTGCCGCCGCTCGGTGCGTGGCAAACCAGACATCCCCTTTTTGCCGTATGTGCGCAATCAGTTCCTCGAGAATCACGATGCGCGAGCGATGGCCGATGTAGTGGGGATGCATTGTCAGTAGGAACATCGTCCCTTCCTCATACGCCTTGTCGAACTCGTCGATATAGACCTGGAGGACGTCTCGGGGCGGGCTATACCGGGTGCCCGATGGGTTCATGAGGGGCGCGTCGTCGAGAATCCATTCGACCGGCAGCTCGACCATCCCGGTCGGCTGGCCGTCGGCCACGAGTTCGTACGGGCGATCATCGGCCATGAGCGAACTCTCGTATGTGAAACCGAGCTCCCGAATGATGGACAGCGTGTTTGGACTGAAATTCCAGGATGGGGCGCGGTACCCGACTGGACGCTCGCCGGTGACCTCTGTCATGTAGTCGATCGCGCGTACCAGTAGCTCGCGCTCACGCTCGGCCGTCAACGAGATGTTCATCTCGTGGATCCAGCCATGAATCGCAAACTCGTGATGTCCAGATCGTTTGATGACGTCGGCCATTTCCGGATGGAGCTGGAGGCTCACGGCCGGGATGAAGAACGACGCGGGAATCTCGAAACGATCCAGTAGCGACACGACACGACCAAGCCCGACCCGCGCCCCATACTCGCCCTGGGAGAGGGCGCCAACCGTCGGTTCACCGAACCGCAATGCGATGGTCTCGTTGTCGACGTCGAAGGAAAGAAGCACGGCGACCCGGGCCCCACCCGGCCAACGCTCTGGCTGAAGCGATCGGCCCGCGCGCACCGCGTTGACGACCTCGAGCACTTCAGCGTCAGACCATTCCCAGCCCGGGATCGGGTCGGCGTTCTGCCCGCCTGTCGTACATCCAGCAACGGCGACCAGCCCAAACGAACAGATTGTGACGCGAAATATGATGGGGGACATGGAATCTCCGTCGTGGGATTAGGGTCGATGGTCTACAGCTCTTCCCGCTCTCCCAATTCCCGCTCCAACTCGTCGCGCAGCATCTGCTGTGACGTCCGCCGCCGCTTGGTCTCCGCGGCATCCGCAGATGCGATCGCCCATCCGTGCGCGCCGTCGTCACTCACCTGCACACGAATCACGATTCCCTCGACGGCTCCTCGTGGCAGCATGTGCACGCTCACGGACACGGCGCGCCCCTGCTCATCAACGAGGTTCGCCCTCCCGTCCGTCACGGATTCAACTGTGTAAAGTCGTTCCTCAGTCATGCATACCAAAATACCCTTTGTTTCGATTGGCGCGAGTCATAGGCTCACGCCCCCAAGAGGACGCGTTGGCGCCGGCGTTGAGTAGCACGGCAAGGTTCGTCGGGTTACGTTCACATTTTCCCCGGTCCGACGCGTCACCCATGCCCAAAGAGCCCAATGGTTGGATCGACTTCCGCGGTAGTGATGGGACTCACTACGCGTTGCCATACCGAGATTTGCGATCGGTCGAGATGACCTCCGAGCAGTCGATCGTGATGTGGTTTCACGACTACAAGGTCGTCGTGCAAGGACGCAACCTGCGCCCGGTGTACCACCAGATCATCGGTGAGCAGGTCACCCATCTCGACGAGGAGAGCGACGTCGACTGGGCGCCGGAATCAGAAAGTGTCGTCGATCGGCTCACGATTCAGAAATCGATTGACAAGCGGCAGTAATCCGGGCCTGTTACCGACTTGGTACTGTGCATGACGGGTACCCCACCAGCGCGAGAATCCGTTCGAACCGCAGATCATCCCTCAACGAACCTCGACACATTGACAATCCTCGTATCTGAGACATACTTCGTACCACGAAGTATCGTGCGACGAGGTATGAAGACATCTTAAGGGGACTCTCGTGTTCAACTCCGAACTGAAACGAGGGAGCCTGGAGCTCCTCATCCTCTCCGTGCTGACCGGACCGCGGCGGCACGGATACGAAATCGGGAAGCTCATGGATCAGCGATCGGATGGGAAACTGGAGTTCCCTGTTTCCACGCTCTATTCGATCCTCTACCGCATGGAAGATCGCGGGTGGATCAAAGGACGCTGGGTGGAGAAAAAGGGTGTTCGAAGGCGGTGCTACTACACATTGACCGCCAAGGGGCGTGCGGTGCTCGAGGCGCAACAGAAGGAGTGGAAGGACTTCACGGCGGCGGTCAATCGGGTGATTGGGGTGAGCTATGCGTAATTGGGCAGCGTTCGTTCGGGAGCAACTGGACCTCCCCGCAATGAAGGGGCATCGGGAAGTCCGGATGATACGTGAGTTGGCCGACCACTTGGAGGATGTGTACCGCGAAGCCATCTCGGGTGGTGCGACTGAAGACGAGGGCTGCGCAGGTCAATCCTATGGACGCGTTGAGGACGGAGTGAGAGGTGCGCGGGTTCGACCTACCCTCGCAGCCGCCCTCGTCCTCGTCGTCTGCAATCCTTCAGTGGTTCGTGGCGGCCAGGACGACACACTGACCTTCAGCCGGATTCGCAACCAGGTGCAGGAGGCTGAGAGAGACGGTGATATCGGCCGCCTGCGCGCAGTCTACGCAGACGACGTATTGCTCGTCACACCTGATTTTCCCCCGGTGGTGGGAGCAGAGGCCGTAGCCGAGTTCATGCAACTCTTGTTCGATCGATTCCAAGTCGAGACCAGCTACACGCATGACGCAACGGCCCTTGCCGGCGATTCGGCTGTTGAGCGCGGCATGGTCCGGCAGGTGTGGACACCCAGATCCGGCGAGGAACCAACGACCGACGTACGTCCGTACCGGTGGGTGTACCACCGCAACGCGAATGGTTCGTGGAAGCAGTCACAGATAGTGTGGGGCGAGCCCGGGCCGGCGGAGGCAATGGTCCCGCGACTTCCGGCGCCAACCGGACCCTACTCCGTTGGCCTACGCAACCTGTATTTCGTCGATCAGAGTCGGTTCGAAAGCTTCACCCCCAATCCCGACGACCATCGCGAAGTCGCCGTCCAGGTTTGGTATCCGGCAGTCCGCACGACGGGTAGCCAACCTGCCAAGTATCAATCACTCGCTGCGACTCGTGCGGCGGCGGCTTTCTTGGGTTGGCCGGCCTGGTTGAACAGCTACCACTCGTTGGTCGAGACCAACGCACGTGAAGGTGCGGAGTACGCTGATTCCGGAGCGCCCTTTCCCTTACTCCTCTACAACCACGGCTACTCGGGCTTCACCACGGTACACACTGCGTTGTTGGAGGACCTTGCCAGTCACGGTTACGTCGTCGCAAGCGTTGGGCACGCGTACGAGTCGGCGCTGTTCGTTAGACCGGAAGGAGGCGTCAAACAATTCTCACCTGATAAT
>JBDHLU010000053.1:0-25342 GCA_039656555.1 Gemmatimonadota bacterium
AGCGCCGCGAACACCTTGACGAAGGTCACCTGTGCCAGGTCTTTCGCGCGCTCGCGGTTCCGGACGACCTGGTAGATCACGGTCATGACCGCATGCGTGTATCGGTGCACGAGTTCGCGATACGCGTCTTGGCGGCCGTCCAGGGCCCATGCCACGAGTTGCTGGTCGGAGGCGTCGGTGAGAGAGGCGCGGGGCATGGAGGGTATTACGGTGGGCGAGTTCGCGGGTTTCGTTTTCGGATATCTACAAACGAGCGCGACTGGCTCGGCCGCGTCCTCACTAACGTTTCCCCACTGCGTATTCAGACCTTCGAAGCACCCAAAGTGTCCCGACGAAGCTCTCTTGCAGAAAGAGATACTCGGCCGCCTGTTCCTCTGCGTAAGCCAAGAGCCCCTGCCGAAGTTCGGGATGTCTCGCGGCAATGCGCTCCGCCCTGGCTCTGATCAAACGCGACTCCTCATCGCCGCCTTCCCCCTTCGGGGCCTCCGGTGCTGCCAGCTCACGAATCAGGCAATCGCCGCACGATGTGAGACGCCGGACCGATTCTCTGTAGCTGACGTAGTTCTCGAAACCGGGGAAATCGGCTGAAGCACCTTCTCGAATGTAGCCGTCGCTTACCAATACGAAGCCTCCTGGTTTCGCAAACTGTCGGATCACACGAACCGTCTCGTCAAGGGGACCCAACACGTCACCGAGAGCCGCGAAGATCACTACATCTGCCGGCTCCACAGCATCCGCCAACTTCAGTATGTTGCCGTGTCGAAACTCGCAGAGCGCAGCTACATCCGCAGCCTTCGCAGACTCCCTGCAGGCGTCGACGAAGGGCTCGAAGAGCTCAATTCCGAGAACATGGTGTCCAAGTTCTGACGCGATCTCGATGGCCGTCGCGCCCTTTCCGCAGCCAAGGTCGATCACACGCGATCCTCTGGGGGGCTCTAGCTCGCGGAGCACGTCGACCATGAGCTTGGCGTCGCTACCAAGTTCCTCAAGGTCGGCAAGCAACTCGGGGAGGTATGGCAAGAGCGATGGCGTCACCTCCAATGCATACGCGATCATTTCTTCTTCGGAACGCATGGCAAACCTATCGGCGGAGCCTGAAAGCACCTACTTACGCGGGGTGTTGCCTTTAGGCGTGGAAGCCAAGCGTGTGCTTAGCCCGTCGCCAATCCGTCCTTAAGACCGAGGGCGCGGGTGTAGGCGCATCATTTCCAACCACTGCAAGGTCGATCCGTACCGGCGGTCCATCGCTTTTGGTGCGGCCGTTCCCAGATCGTCATATTGAGCTTCGAACCCCCGACAGCGGACCTGCTCGGCCTGAAGCGGCGTGGATCCACTTCTGGTATCTCCCTCTCCAATGACCCCGGTGGTGTCGACTTGCGGGCGCGCGGCTGCCACGGCAGCCGCAAAGAAGTCATTGGCGCGAGCCTTATCGCCACTGGTCCAGTGAATGAACCCCAAGTAGTAGTTGGCTCCGACGCTACCCGCATTCGTGCGGAGCGCGTCCTCGAAGATGCGTCGCGCCTGTGGAACATCTTCGAGCGCGAGTGCGACTTCGGCCAGCAGCAACAACGAACCGGTCTGTTCTTGGTTGATGAGGACCGCTTTTTCGAAGGCTTGTTTTGCGCCGACTAGATGCAAGGTGTCGCGATCGGGGCACGACAGCACCCTGCCGAGTTGGACATGGGCCCGAGCGCTCGTGGAATCCAGCTCCAACAGGCGCCTCCACGCCGCTTCGGCCTCGCGAAGGCGGCCACGTTGTAGTTCCATGTTGCCCAGGTAGTAAAGCGCGTCCGTGTGTTCGGGGTCGAAGGTGAGCGCTTGCCGATAGGCCTCGGCGGCGGCATCGGTGTTCCCGGCGACGCGCGCCTGCGTGCCTTCGCGGTAAACGTTCCAAAATTGGCGCACGCGCTCTTTGTCCTGATCTGCGAGCCCACTCGTGGATTGGGGATCATCAGTTTGATCGTCCGACCGAGTGCAGGCGATTCCCACTCCCAGGGTCACGATGATGACGGCTCGAATCATCGTCGTTTGCCGGGTCACGGGGTTTTGCCCTCCTCGATGACCGTGAGGATCTGATTGGTCGACACGCCGGTGAGCACTTGCTCGATGCCGCTGGGCCAGATGATTTCCAACGAATCGATTTGGGTCGCATTGCCCACACCAAAATGCTGGATCAGAGAGTTTTGACTGAGATAGGAACTTTGGGATCCGACTTCGCGGATCTGCTGATCGCTGCCAATGACGGTGCGGAGCTTCGCGCCCAGGGCCGAGCGATTGGAAGCCCGCCCCTCGAGTCGAACGGCAAGCCAGTTGTTGGTGTTACCACCGTCATTCCTGAGGAGAACACCGGGTCCGCCATTGTTCGCGATGTAGGCGTCGATATCTCCGTCGTTGTCCCAATCGGCGAACGCCGCACCGCGGCCCACGTGCAATTCTCGAAAGTATGCCCCCGCAACCGAGGAAACGTCGAAAAACCCTTCGGTAGCACCGCGGTTCCAAAACAGCTGGTCCGTCATGGGAACGAGCTTGGTGGGTTCGTCGCGCTTCTGGAACGTGCTTCCATTGGCGATGAACGCGTCGAGGCGCCCGTCGTTATCGTAGTCGATGAACGCCGTTCCCCATCCGATGAAGTCGAGCGCAATCTGACCCAGCCCGAAACGGTCGGCTTCATCCATGAATTGAAGCGTCCCGTCGACGAGCTTGTTCGAATACAGCGCGTTCTCCTGCGCGATCCAATGGGTGACGAGCATGTCCATGTCGGCGTCGCCGTCCCAATCTCCAACCGCGATGCCCATGGCCCCGCGGTAGTCGGCGACGCGCGCGGCGAGACTCACGTCGGCGAATGTGCCATTGCCGAGGTTGCGGAAGAGTGCGTTGTCGGAGACGTCGTTGGCCACGTAGAGATCGGGCCATCCGTCCCGATCGAAGTCGGTCCACGAGGCTTCCAGTCCTCGACCCTTGGGATTGGCGACGCCGGCTGGTACGGCCACCTCGGTGAATGTGCCGTCTCCACGATTGCGATAGAGCAGATTTCTCTCGGGGGAAAACGACGACGGATTGATGCTTGCGGGTTCCTCGACGTCGTAGTGCTCCGACACGGCGCCAACAGCGGTCGCCGAGTACTGTACGTATCCGGTGACGTAGAGGTCCACGTGGCCATCACGGTCGTAGTCGCTCCATGCGGCACTCGCCCACAGCGCGTGTGGTGCACGCAGCCCGGCAGCGTCGGTGCGGTCGGTGAACGTCCCGTCGCCGTTGTTGTGGTAGAAGGTGTTCGATCCATAGGCCGTGACGAACAGGTCGATCCACCCGTCATTGTCGGCATCGGCCCATTCCGCACCCATGCCCCAACCCTTGAACCCCACGCCGGTCGACATCGTGACGTCGGTGAACGTACCGTCGCCGTTGTTGCGGAACAGGCGGGAATGGGTCAGGGCGGACGCTACTTCGTCGTCGGTCATCGTGAGAGGGCCCGCTGCACCCACCACGTAAAGATCTTGCCACCCGTCGTTGTCGAAATCACCCCACGCCGCGCCGGACCCCATGTCTTCGGGAAGTTGTGAACTGCGCTCCCCCGAGAAATGGTGAAAGTCGATTCCAACCGATGCCGTTACGTCGATAAGGGTGACGCGCGGATAGTCCTCGGGGAGCCCACGGGCCAACGTGGAGGTGAGACCCTCGATGTCTTCCCCCGGCCGATACACGTCGTCCGACCCCGTGAACCGACCGATGGTAACCGCCGTGATGATGGTGAATACGACGGCGGCTGTTCCCGTGATGGCAAGCAGCCGCCGCCTACGAGTGAGGCGTGCCATGCGAAGCTTTTACTCGCTCCTCACCTGGATGGTGTACTCGTCCTCAGACATTACCGTTACGGGTGCCGTGATACCGGATTCCTCCGTGAACAGGAAGTTTAAAAGGAACTGGTCGGCTTTCCGATACATCAATTTGGCACGCACCGTGAGCGTCCCGGCGCGGATCGGCGTGAAATCGTCCAAACACGTACTCGGCGCGGTCTGAGAACCCCGGAAAGAGCGACCGGCGGTATCGAACACCGACCATCTCCCAGAGGTTATGCCGGTCGATGAGGTTGCCGTATTGATCGACCGGTTCGGCCTTGAACATGAACGTTCCAGGCTCGATGAAGTGCCGCTCGTCCCGTTGGCCCGAGGAGAAAACGACGTTGCCATCTTGATCGGTCACCTGGATTTCAACCCATGCTTGAATAATGTCGAGCGGGCCAGTCGGGAAATCGTGCCCGACCTTGTTGTTGGTCGCGACGACCTGGATGTTGATCGACTCCCCTGGTGCCACGACATCGGGCGCGACGATTTCAATCGGTACCGCCGGTCCCGCTTTCCACTTATCCGCGATCTCGGGAATGTCGTATTCGCCCCGAAGCCATTGCTCGGTCAGCCTGGCATGTTCTTCGGCGCCCTCGAGTTCGAGCGCCAGCGGCATGAATTGGTTTGCCCCCAGAAAGCGATGGCTCCGGTGCTTCCCGTCCGTGGCCGTCCGATTGTAATCGAGGTCGTCACCTGACGCCGGGTCGCTCGAATCGATGAGCGGCATGTGGCACTCGCGACATTCGATCGTTATTTCAGGATCTCCGGGCTCGTTCCAACGGCTCTTGCGCCAGTTGTCGTACTGATTCTGAAGTTGGACCCAACCCACCTGATTGATTTCCTCGTCGATGAACTGTTTGTGGCATGCCGCGCAGAACTCGGGACTCTTGAACAACTTGTGCTGGAGTTCCGAGATGTGCTTCCGCGGGTATGCTCGGATCAGGTAGTCACGAACCAGGCGGGGGACCGTGCCGTCCGAATATTCGAACATGTACCGGTCAGGTTGCTTCATGGTGTAGTTCGCATTGCCCTGAACGTCGGTTTCTTCGATGGAATGACAAGAGACACACGAGATTCCCTCTTGGTAACCCAATTGGCCGGTCAAATCTTCCGAGAAGAGAGTCTTGGCGCCGGAGAATAGCGAAATGGGGTCGTGACAGCCTCCGCAGTACCGTGTCGATTCCGGCCCGTTCTGTTCGGCCATGACGTCCTGCACTTTCACGAACGCGGCGTCCATGGCGGAGTAGCGATGCGCGCTTACCTGCCATTCCGCGAGAATCTCGGAATGACAACCCGAGGTGCCGCACGACTCCGATCCGGCCAGCGACCGCGGATCAAAGGCGCCGCCCGTACTCGTCGTTGCCAAGCTCGGCGCGAACGGTCGATCATCGCCATAGAGAAGTCCGTAGTCGTCAGGGAATTCATTGTTGAGCGTGGGCGATCGATAGGTCGCTACAGCCGCGACGGTCAGGGCCAGGCTTCCGAATACAACCCACGACGTGCCGCGCCTGAAGTCGGTGGCCGCCGCGTGGATCTGTGCGCCCGCCACGCTCGCCCGACTGCGAATCGCCCGTACCAGGAGCACCACGATGTGTGGCGCGGCGGACGCGATGAATGCGAAGGTGGCCACGATGTGGGCGGTGCGCCACACGTACGCAATGCGGGTGGCGAACACGGCCTGATAGGTCAGCACGAGCCCCGACACGATCAGCGCCACGGTTGCCGCCATGGCGAAGTAGCCCGTCAGTTTTACGTGCGACATGCGCATCGAGCTGTAGACCGACCAGTGCCGTGCCTGATACCAGGCGAACGGGCCCACGAATGCGAGGCCGACGGCCGTGTGCATCAGCACCATCACCTGGTTTGGCACGCTGAACGGGAGAAGCAGAATCGACAGGCCTGTCAACGTCTCGAATACGAGCATCCCCGAAATTGCGTAGAGAAGCCTCCGCTGCCATTCGCTGGAGCGGGAATACTGACGGTCAGAGTTCATTGGTACCGGTCCTTGCTGAGTCATCGTCACCTTTGCGCCAGAAGGGGAGGTGCAACCGATGTTGGCATCCTACCTAGTGTGCCCCCATCCGTTCCCCCATGGTGGGGGACCTTCACGAAAGTTTTGTGGGTTCTTCATAATTCGGTCTACGGGGTCACGACCCACCGAATGCCCTCACCCCTTCGCATCTTGTCGAAGCCGGCATTGATGTCATCCAATGGGATCGTGCCACTCACGATCGGGTCGAGTTTGATACGTCCCTGTTGTACGAGTTCGATGATCTCGGGGTACTCGCCACCGCCACATCCCAGGCTCCCGATCACCTCCAGTTCGTAGAACATGATCTTGGATGCGGCCAGCTCCACGGGCTTGGTGGAGAATCCGATGATGCAGAGTCGGCCACCTCGCCGGAGTGTGTTGAACGCGAACCCAATCGTGTCGGGCTTGCCGATGGCCTCGAAGGCAACGTCGACGCCGCCGCCGGTGAGTTTCTTGATGGCCTTGTCGGGCCGATCGGTGCTCGAGGGATCGAAGATTTCGGACGCGCCCAGCTCGCGCGCGAGCGCCAGCCGTTCCGGGTTGATGTCCACGGCTATGACCGTCGCGCCGGCAATGGCGGCGCACTGCACCACGTTGAGGCCCACGCCGCCGCACCCGACGACGGCCACCGTTTCGCCTAGGCGAACTTTGGCGCGTCGCGTTACCGCGTGGTACGGTGTGGAGACAGCATCGGCCACGACACTGATGGTCTCGAGCGAAAGCTCTTCTGGTACCGTAATGAGTTCCGCTGCGGGGACAGCGACGTATTCCGCATAAGCACCATCGATGTGATTGCCCAGCATGGCGAGATGGTCGCACAGATTCTCGCGACCGGCGCGGCAATACGGGCATCGACCACAAGACAGGACGGCCGGGATCAGCACGCGATCGCCTTCGGACGCGGTGGTTACTCCCTCGCCAACCGCAGCGACAGTGCCGGCGGCCTCGTGCCCGAGCACGATCGGTGGCGACTTGAAAGTGGGCACACCGTGGTCGAGGTAGTGCAGGTCGGTGTGGCACATGCCACAGCCTACAACCTGGACCACGACTTCGCCCGGTCCTGGCTTGGGGGTCGGGACGTCCATGATCTCGAGTGGTTGTCCGGATTCACGAAGCACGGCCGCCTTCATTGTCTTTCTCCCTTGGGTCGCGTGTAGAGCATACGGAACTGGCGTAGCGCGAGCAGATGACAATCCTCGCAATCTTCGCCGAGGTCTTCAGTCCGGATGGGATCAGCAGCCACTTCGTAGCCGAGTTCCTCGTAGAGCTGCACCACCTCGTCGATACGACCGGCGTCGGTCACGAAACGGCGCTCCCATCCGGCGGCCAGGCGCTCCGGATCGGGCCGGAGTTGAGAATCGGTCAGAACCCGTCGGGCTTCCTGGCCGACGATGAGGCCGAGCGAACGCACAGTCTCGTCCTTCACGGGTTCCTCACGGTGTCGCTAGGGCGGTGTCTTGCCGCTCCAGCTTTGCGAGGCGCCGGTGCCCGAGTAGAGCCGCTCCGAAAGCGGCGGCATACTGGACCAAGTCACCTCGTGGCACATTGACGTCCGCCCCGATCTGATCGCGGATGACCTCGATCATGCGTCGGAATCTGAGAATGCCACCGATCAACATGAATTCCGGTTCCATCCGCACGCGCTTCATGAGTTGTACGGACCGACCGACGAGCGAGACGAAGGCGCCGTGCATGATGTCGGCCGGCGGGACTCCCTGTGAGAGGTGGTTGATGACCTCGGATTCGGCGAACACCGCGCACACCCCAGAAATGGCGACCGGTTCTTTGGACGTGTCGACCAATGGTCCGATCTCCTTGGTGCCATACCCCATGTACCGGGCCGTCTTTTCGAGAAAGGCACCGGTGCCGGCCGCGCATTTGTCGTTGAGCCGGAACGATTTGACCTTCCAATCTTCCGTCAAACGCGACGCCTTCATGGTCTGGCCACCTACGTCCAGAATCGTTTTCGTATTGGGAAACCATATCGATGCGGCGCGTGCGGCCGCAGTGAGGTCAGTTACCTGAACGTCGCTGATCGAACCCTGATGGCGGCCGAACCCGGTGGACACGATGTAGGCGATGTCGTCCCTAGCGAGTCCGGCCTCGTCGAGAGCGGCATTCAACGTCTGCTCGGCCGCCTCGGCGAGCTTGAATCCCGTGGCGCGCATGTGCCGTCCGGCAATCACGTTGTCTTCGCCGAGGATGACCGTTTTCGTGTACGTCGACCCAATATCGATTCCCGCGGTATATCGCATCAACGACTTTCTCCTGCGCTTGCCGGCATTCGACTCTCGAAAATGTGATCGAGCGCGAACAACGCGGCGCCGAGTGCGCCGATGTAGTGGGATTCTTCGCTGACGTTGACGGGGTGTTCCAACCGGTCGTTCAGGGCGTCGACCATGGCGACATTGCGCGCGACGCCACCGGTGAACGTCACTTCGTCCTCGATTCCTACGCGCCTCAAGAGGCCGACGGATCGCGCCGCGATGGACCGATGCACACCGAGAAGAATGTCCTCGATCTTTTTCCCTTTTCCGAGCCAGGACAACACCTCGGATTCGGCGAACACGGTGCACGTCGTGCTGATCTTCACGGGCCGCCCACCGCGGCGGGCCGTCGCTCCCAGTTCGTCGAGGGGAATGTCGAGCGCGGCCGATGCCGCACCGAGGAAACGTCCGGTACCAGCGGCGCATTTGTCGTTCATGCAGAAGTCGACGATCTCTCCAGTTTCGCTCACCCGGATTGCCTTCGTATCCTGCCCGCCCATGTCGACTACCGTCCTCGTCGAGGGAAACATCTGCACGGCGCCTCGCGCGTGGCAGCTGATTTCCGTCACCTGTGAATTCCCAAACGTGACCTTGTAGCGTCCGTACCCCGTGCCAATCACGTATTCCACTTCTTCTTCGCGGAGATTGCCGTCGCGAAGCGCCTCCTGGAACGTGTCCTCCGCGGCCTTCATGACGTTGGCGCCGGTGTCGTTGAGCGCCCGGCCGACGATGGTACGGTCTTCGTCGATGACGACTGCCTTCGTTTGTGTCGACCCGACGTCGACGCCCGCTGCAAGTGCCATGTCTTACTCCTAGGATTTGGACGCCGCCGCCTGGTGCTTGCGAACGGCCAGTCCCTCGAAGAATGCGTCGACTCGGTTCTTGAGCTGTGCTTCGGAGACGACACGCCGGTCCATCATGTCTGATTCTATGAACAGGCTCGGGATGGATTTCTTCTCCATGACGTCGCGTCGTACGTCGGCGAGCCCCGTTGAAACGGTGCGACAGCTCTTGATGGGATGATAGACGATGCCGTCGGCATGGAACGTGTCTACCATTTCGTGCAACAGGTTGGTCTGGAAGAACATGCTGTCCATTGCGTCACGAACGCCGACCAACAATCCCTCCGCGAGTGATTCCAAGGGCCGGTCGAGATCGTATTGGAACCCGACGTTGGAGCCGCCCGAGGCAAACCACAGATAGGTCGAGTTTACGAAGGTCCCACCCCATTCCGAGAACAGCTCGGTGAAGCGGCGGAAGATCGGATAACAGGGTACCCCAACGAAGATCAGGCGATACAGCTCATCAGTGAGGGTGCCAATGCCGTTTGCGGCCTTGTACTCCATTTCATCCACCAACTCGGAGAAATACCGTGCTCCTTCCGGCGATCCTCGGAATCCATTGGCTACCCCGAGGAAGATGGTGCCGTCGCTGAGTGCGTTGAATATCGAAGGCCGGGTGGCGTTGAGATCCAACAGCCGCTTCCACGATCGGCTCATCATGTTGGCGTTGCGCATCGATTCACGAAGACGATCGATGTCGAATGCAATGCCAGACACTTTTTCGCAGATCGGTATCAACTCTTCGATCTGATGTTGCACATATCGCCGGTCGTTCTCGAAGTCTGGATCACCCGGAGGTGGACGCACGTCGGCTCCCCGCGACCCGGGAACGTCGAGCGTCACGATCGGGATGTCGTACATCCGTTCCCAGATCTCCGCCCATTTGATATATGTGTTGCAAGCGTTCGTGTAGACGGCGATCGCCGGCTTGGGGATCTGGCCCAGGGGGTGCTGGCCGCCGCGAAGTTGTGTGGCAACATCGGCCTTCACGTACCCACAGATGTCCGGTGAGTAGCCGTAGTCTTCAGCTTCGTCGAGATACTCGTGTGCCACGTGTCGGACCGCAGTCTGCAACGAGTTGATTTCCGGGAAGACGATCGGAAAATCGAAACACCGGAGGAGCTCGACCAGGCTTCCCATGACGAACACATAGGCGGCTCGCCGGTCCTGATGGGCCGTTTCCGTGAGGTCGGCGAACCACGTGCGGAAGAGAGCGGCGCCATCCCGATTGCCGCGTCCGACGATTGAGTGCTGCTCGGTGGGTGTGGGCATATCTCCGCCTTACTCGAACAGGATGTTTTCGACGAACGTCTCGAGTTGGATCTCGAGATGGTCGAAGCTGGTCATGTTTTCTTCGAATTCCGTCACGAAGTATGGAATCCCTTCGGTGTCGAGGGCCCGTGTGTACACGACCTGCTCTTCCAGGCCGGGCTCGCACATCTTTGCCGCGGTAACAATCGCCGCGCTCGCACCAGAGGTCCGGATCCGTTCGAGCAACATTTGCTCTTTCGGTTTGCGCAGGTCATGCTGAACGGCACTGTGCGACGAATGATGGATGTAGGCATCGGCGAGGTTGTGGAGCACATCACCGGTGGTATCGACGTCGTCGAGCAGCCACCTGAGCCCAATGAGCAGGTCGTCGTCCACCACATAGCACGATCGGCCAATGGCACGGATGAGGTCGAGCGGCGGTTGCTCGCAAAATCCGCCGTCGAACACCACCCGAATTCTGTCTTGCTGCTTCGCCACGCGGTTTCCGATCATGGGAAGGACAGCTTCCAAGAGTGTGTTGTGCTCTTCCCGCGGGATGATTCCTCCAAGGGCCATGAGCACGTACGCGTCGTCGGCCGACACGAGCCATGGGGTGTCCCTCTTGATGGCGTAGAGTTCGCGAAGCAGCGCGCGGTTGCGGTTGTAGATGGTGACGCTCGTACGAAGCGCGTCTTCGCTCACCGGGCGACCCGTGGTGCCCTCGATAACGCGTTGGATACGCGCATACTCGTCACGGAGATATTGGACTGAATGCGAAGAGTTGGGATTCTGCGGGAGGTATAGGATCTGGCAAGGGTATTCGAAGTTACGACTCCAGATCCCAGCAAGGTTCCGCGCCGCGTCACATATGGGGTGCGTGACGAAAAGGTCCAGCTCGACATGTTTGCCGAGGACCATCTCGAGTGAGGTCTTCAGGATCGAGCAGAGATAGGATCCGAAGTGCGAGTCGCTTTTGTCCGGTTCGATCGGGGCGCCACGCATCTTGAGCGGGAGCATCCCGGCGGCATGCGCAATCTCTTCCGGGAAATAAACTTGAAAATGTCCGACGACCTGCCCCCCCTGGTCCCGCCACTGTTTAACTGTGGGAAAGTCCGTGTCCTCAAAGAGTTCACGACACTCGTATAAGACCTCATCGAGCGGCTTGTCGCGCCAGGCTGGGAAAAGCTCTGTGGTATTGGTCATGATTGACGGCTTCTCATCTGTGACTCCACGTCGGCTCCCGTTTTTCGAGGAACGCAGTGAGTCCCTCTACGGCGTCCTCAGTTGCCATTAGGTCGTCCACATACCGTGACGCGGCCTGCACGAGGTGCTGCGAGACTCGCTCCGCATCGGGGTTCATCATCCACTTGCCGATTCTCAACGTGGCAGCGCTATGCTTGGTGATCTCAGATACGAGTGCGTCGGTGCGTGAGCGGAGGTCGGTGGCAGGAACGACGTGATTCACGATACCGATGCGGTGCGCCTCGTTGGCGTCGATCAATGTTCCCGTGTGAAGCAGTTCCGCCGCGACGTTGGGTGCACACTTGAGTGGCAAGAGCACGCAGGCTGCCGGGGCGAGCACCCCCAGGGCGATCTCAGGTTGGCCGAACAGAGCGTTGTCCGCCGCCATCACCATGTCCGCGGCGAGCGCTACTTCGAACCCTCCACCCACACAACGGCCGTGCACGCTGGCGATGACTGGGCATGGCGCGCTCACGATTGCCTGAATCGTCTCGACGAACTCGGGAATGAGGTCGCGATACGTGGGAGGCATGTGCTCCCCGACATCGGCACCGGCGGAAAAGTGCTTCCCTTCGGCATCGATCACGATCGCCCGCAGCTCCGTATCGTCGACGAGGTTGTCACATTGCAGCCGAATTGCTCGCAACATCTCGCGCGTCAGGATATTGAGTGGTGGGCTCGCGAGCGTGATCCTAGCTACCCCGCTCTGGACGTTGAAACGTACGGCGTTTGTCATGCTACGTGCCCCAGCATTTGGCCACCATCCACTGGGATGACGGTACCGGTGATGAACGATGCGTCCGCACTCGCGAGGAATTGCACCAAGGATGCAACGTCGGACACCGAGCCCATGCGACCGAGTGGTGTGCGTTCCACCGCGAGTTTCTGCATTTCTTCTGGAATCGATTGGGTCATGTTCGTATCGATGTAGCCTGGAGCCACCACGTTCACTGTCACTCCGTCGCGTGCCAGTTCGAGGGCCAACGTCCGAGCCATCCCGATGAGACCGGCCTTCGCCGCGGCATAGTTGACCTGACCAAAGCGGCCACGCAGGCCGTTGATCGACCCGATGAGCACCATACGCCCGCCCGACGATCGACGGAGTGCAGGAGTGGCTGCCCGAAGAACGTGGAACACCCCGCTCAGATTGATGTCGATCACCGCGTTCCATTCTTCGTCGGTCATCTTCCAACTCACCCGATCTCGGATAATTCCGGCGGCGCACACCACGATGTCGATTGCATCGAGGTCTGTGACAGCGGCCCGGACGGCTGCCGCGTCACCAACGTCCACGACTACGGCCTTGGTGAGCCACGGCGTATCGGCGGGGAATTCCCGATCGAACCCGACGACCGCCGAGTCAGCGGAAAGCGCCTCGGCGACCGCGCGACCGATGCCGCGGCCCGCTCCCGTTACGACAGCGGTGCGCCGCATGCCCCACAAAACTTGTGATCTGCTGGAAGTGCTTTGGCCCCGCAGGCGTCGCAGGTACTCACCCACGCCCCCCACGGCGTTTCAGAGGATTCACCGCGAGCCGCGCGATCGCGCAGTTCGGCATAACGCGCCGGCCGCTTCTCGACGAATGCCTGCATGCCCTCGACGGGCTCCCAGCATGTGTAATGCAAACTCAGCCAGTCTTGCGCATGCCGTGCCGTCGAATGCCAGGCGAGGTCCTTCCAGAAATTCGTCTGCTGTTTCGTGTAGCGAGTGCACTCGGGGAATGACGCTAGGAGCCGGCGTGTAACATCGGCAGTGAGTTCGTCGAGTTTGGTAAGATCGATCGAGTACCCATCCTTGCCCTTTTGGGCCTTCTTGATCTCATCGGGCGACGCTTCCTCGATCCACTCTCCGTTTTTTCGCACCGTTGGGGCGACCCAGTTCACGAGGCCCCAATCCTTGGCGTCGTGGGCGCGAATGGGCTCGTTCAGCATGAGGATCTCTCGTGCGCGCTTGTCACCGACCACCAATGGGAGCCACTGCGTCGAACCACCACAGGCGACAGATCCTACCTGGGTCCCGACTTGCTTGATGATGGCGTGCTGCGCCATCACGGTGAGGTCACATGCCAGTTGGCTTTCGTTGCCACCACCGACCGCCATGCCGTTCAACCGCGCGACCACCGGCTTACCGGTGTTCATGATCGATTCGATATACGCACGGAACCGTGCCATGTATTTCCAGTAGTCCCGTGGCGTACGCACGTAGGCGTCGGCGTATTCCTTCACGTCACCGCCCGTGCAGAAGGAGCGATCGCCGGCGCCCGTGAAGACGATGACACCCACTGCGTCGTCGAAAGACGCGTCACGGAACGCTCGCTCGAGTTCTTCGAGCGCCTCAGTGGAGTACGCGTTGTACGCCGCCGGGCGGTTGAGGGTGATCGTGGCGACCTGATCGGCCTTGGTGTAGAGAATGTCTTGGAAGTCGAAGCTGTCTGCCGGACGGGACGCAAACTTCCGGGTCGAGGTTGCTACGGACATGTAATGCCCCCCACTAGATGATTGGCGAAGGCGTCTCCAAGCGCGGGAGTACGAATGGTGCCGCCAGGATTGAACCATCGGGCGATCCAGTTGATCGCACCGAGGATGGCGAAAACGGTGACTTTGGGGTCGACGGGACGGAATTCACCGGCTTCGATCCCGGCCTCGATCACCTTACGTAGCCCACGTTCGTAGCGGTCACGCTTGCCGATCACCTCGGCCTCGTGTTCCGGTGCCAGCGAATGGACCTCGAATGCCAGCGACGAACCCGAGAGCGTTTCCGTCATCACGCGCACGTGGCGGCGAATTAGGTAACGGAGTTGTTCGGAGGGCGAGGGGGAGTGCTCTCGCGCCTCGTCCAGGAGTCCCATGACTTCGACGAGTGCTTCGCGATGGCACTCGTAGAGGATGGCTTCCTTATCGGGGAAATAGTGATAGAGTGCTGTGTTCCGAACGCCGAGCCGGTCGGCGATGTCCTCGAGCGTCGTCGCGTGGTACCCCTTCTCGCGAAATGCCTGGATTGCAGCGTCCAGAATCTCTCGACGACGACGTTGTCGTTTGGCCTCCACGTGTGGGGAGACCGCTGATTCGGAAAGGGCCACGGGTACTCTCGGGAAAAGTTGAATACCCGTTAAATTTTTGAATCGTTGTTAAAGATATGGTGAAGATTTTCCCAAGAAACGGAGAAAGCCGCATGAGACGTGGAATTGGCGTGGCCCTGATCGGATTGACGGTTACCGGTATGGCACCGTCCGTCGCTGCAGCCCAGACCGCCGATCGATACCGGGAGACGGCAACCCGGATCATCGAGGCAGCGCTGGCGGATAGCGCCGCGTACGGTCGGCTCACGGAGCTCGTGGACCTGTTCGGCCACCGGTTCTCCGGCTCTCCCAACCTGGAGAACGCCATCGATTGGATAATCACAGAGATGGCGAGCGACGGCTTGGACAATGTGCACGGCGAGCCGGTCCTGGTGCCCCACTGGGTGCGCGGTTCCGAATCCGCCGAGCTTCTCGAACCACGGATCAAGGCACTTCCGATGTTGGGGCTGGGCGGCAGCGTTGGTACTCATCCGGAGGGGATAACGGCAGAGGTACTCGTCGTCGAGAGTTTTGCCGAACTACAGGCCCGTGCCGGCGAAGCACCCGGCAAGATCGTGCTGTTCGACGCTCCGTGGGATGGGTACGGTCGCACGGTGCGATACCGGATGGCTGGGGCTGACGCCGCGGCCTCCGTCGGAGCGGTCGCGAGTCTGATTCGGTCGGTCACTCCATACTCTCAGCAGACGCCTCACACGGGGACCATGGCCTATGGCGATTCGGTGCCTCGCATACCCCACGCGGCCATCACGCCCGAGGACGCCGCGATGCTCCATCGTATGCAGGACCGTGGCGAGCGGGTGGTGGTTCGCCTCCAAATGGGTGCGCAGATGTTGCCGGACGCGGTCTCCCGTAACGTGGTTGGTGAACTTCGCGGTTCGGAATTTCCCGACGAGGTCGTGATCCTGGGTGGCCACATCGACTCGTGGGATGTTGGGCAAGGTGCCATGGATGATGGCGGGGGTGTCGTGGCCGCGTGGGAAGCTGTGCGTCTTCTTCACGACCTTGGCCTCCGCCCGCGCCGCACGATTCGAGTGGTCGGATGGACCAACGAAGAGAACGGGCTGCGTGGTGGGAGCGGGTATCGCGAAGCGCACATCGGAGAGGTCGACAACATCGTGCTCGCCATGGAATCGGACGGCGGAGTGTTCAAACCTTTGGGTTTTGGTTTTAGCGGTTCCGATGCGGCCTATGACATCGTACGAGAGATAGGGTCCTTGCTCGACCCCATCGACGCGGGCGATATCCGGCGTGGCGGTGGCGGGGCGGATATTGGCCCTCTCATGCAAGAGGGTGTTCCAGGTATGGGCCTCAACGTCGACGGTACGCGCTACTTCTGGTACCACCACACGGATGCGGACACGATCGATAAGCTGGACCCGCGCGAAATGGCGGAGTGCGTTGCCGTTATGGCCGTGATGGCGTTTGTAGTGGCGGATCTCCCCGAGAAGCTACCGAGGTAGGGACCCGCCCCGTATGATTGCGGGGCCTCTTCTGGGAGTTCCAATGTTCGATCGAGTGGTTTGGCCAAGGGTATGCGGGGTCTTTGGTGTCTTGTTGTGTGCGACCTCGTCGTTAATGGCTCAGGGTGATGGGATCAAGCTCTATATCTCGGCAGATATGGAGGGCGTAGTCGGCGCGGTAACCGGAGATCAACTCGGACCGGGCGGGTTCGAATACGGGCGCTTCCGCGAGTTCATGACGAATGAAGTGCTGGCTGCGATTCGTGGCGCCCGCGCCGCCGGGGTAACCGAAATCTTGATCAGCGATTCCCATGGCAATGGTGAAAACCTGCTGATCGAGCGTTTCCCCGATGACGTCATGATCGTCCGGTCGTGGCCGCGCCCGCTCATGATGATGGAAGGCATCGACTCGACGTTCGATGCCGCCATCTTCATTGGGTATCACTCCGGAACCACATATATGGAAGGCGTGCGCGCCCACACGATCTCGAGCGCCCGCTTGACGGATGTCAGATTGAACGGGACCTCCACGCCCGAGGCGGGAATCTCGGCTGCGATCGCGGGATATTTTGGTGTCCCCATCATCATGATCTCGGGAGACGATGCTGCCGTAGCCGAAGCGCAGAGCTTTATTGGTGACATCGAAGGGGCGGTGGTGAAGTGGAACTACGGATTTCACTCGGCCAAGACATTGACCCCGAACGCCGCGTACGCATTGATCGAAGAGAAAACCCGTGCAGCGATAATGCGCCTGGACGACTTCCAACCCCACGTGGTTGCCACTCCCGTGGCGCTGGACCTGAGGTTCAAGAGCTATCGCCCGCCGGAAATGTTGAGCTACCTGCCCATCGTGACCCGCACGGACTCACATGCCATCCGGTACATGGCCGAGAACATGATCGAAGTTTCGAAGTTCATCGAGTTTGTGATGAACTATGAGGTGGGGCTGGAGCCTTAGTACTCCGGCTCCCACATCGACTCTCGGATATACGCCGCCAGGTCTTTGGGGCGCTTCTTTCTCGCGAGTTTTTGCTCATAGGCGATTTCCGCAACGGCCGTGGCGATGCGGGCAGAGATTTCGCGGATCGATGCGAACGGGGGAAAGATGCATCCTGCCTCGAGGCATTCCTCCGTCGCCATGTCGGCGAGCGCCCGGGCCGCCGCGCTGAACATCTCGTCGGTGACGTGGCGTGCCTGGGTGGCGATGACTCCCAGGCCGATTCCCGGAAACACGTAGGCATTGTTGCCCTGACCGGGTACCAGTTCCTTGCCGTTGACGGTAACCGGGTCGAATGGGCTCCCGCTAGCGAAGACGGCCCTGCCATCGGTCCAGGTGTACGCTTGTTCGGCTGTGCATTCCGACTTGGACGTTGGATTCGACAGCGAGAAGATGATTGGCCGATCATTCAACTCGGCCATAGCGCGGATAACCGGTTCGGTGAATGCCTGGGGTTGTCCTGACACCCCAACCAACGCCGTCGGTTGCACCTGCCGAATGATCGCCTCGAGGTCTTGCTCGAACGCGTGGTCTTTTGCATACCGTTGCTTGTGCGGGGGCAGGTCGGGGCGCGACGACACAACCAGGCCCTTGGAGTCGATGAACCAGATGCGTCCTACCGCTTCGTCGTGCCCGAGGCCTTCGTGCTCCATGTTGGCAACGATGAGGTCCCCGATTCCCGTGGCGGCGGCGCCGGCTCCGTAGAAGAGCACTCGGTTTTGAGGTAACTGCACACCGGTGATACGGCCGGCGGCGATCAACCCGGCCAACGTGACCGCGGCGGTACCTTGAATGTCGTCGTTGAAACAGCTGTATCGGTTACGATACCGGTTCAAGAGGTCGAACGCGTTTTGCGTCGCGAAATCTTCGAACTGAATGACCACGCGTGGAAACGCGCGCGCCGCCTCAACGACAAATTCCTCGACGAGTTCCCGGTACGCGGATCCTCGAACTCGCTTCTGAAGCGTCCCCGTATACAAGGGGTCGTCAAGGAGTTCCTGCCGGTTGGTCCCGACATCGAGGAGCACCGGGAGGCAATGGTGCGGGGCCACTCCGGCACAGGCCGTGTAGAGCGCGAGCTTCCCGATCGGGATTCCCATACCGTACGTACCAAGGTCGCCGAGACCCAGGATCCGCTCCCCGTCGGTGACGACGATGATCGTGACTCGATCGTGCGGCCAATGGCTGAGGAGGTCACGAACGCGACCGCGATCGTCGGTCGAGATGTACAACCCGCGGGGCCGGCGCCAGATGTGTCCGAACTTGCTGCATGCGGCACCAACCGTTGGGGTGTAAACGATCGGCATCATTTCGGTGATGTTGTCCAACAGGACGCGATAGAACAGGGTCTCGTTTCGATCTTGGAGACCCATGAGGAGGATGTATCGCTCGAGGTCGTTCGGCTTGTCGTGGAAGTTCTCGAGGATGCGCTGTGCCTGCGCCTCGATTTCCAACACGCGATGGGGGAGCAGGCCGCGGAGGGCAAACTTCTCGCGCTCGGCTGCTGTGAACGCGGTTCCTTTGTTTCTGAGAGGATCGTGGAGCAGCTTGACGCCACGGCTGGCCATCGACTTTCGCTTAGCTCCCATCATTCATCCCTTTTTGAACGTCAGCGCGCAGGAGTTGATGCAGTACCGCTGACCGGTCGGTTGGGGGCCATCCGGAAACACATGGCCGAGGTGGGCCTCACACGCCGCGCACAAAACTTCGGTACGAGTCATCCCGCTGGAGGTGTCTTCCACGAGTCGCACGTTGGCCTGGTCCAGGACCTCCCAAAAACTCGGCCAGCCGCTCCCTGACTCGAACTTTGTGTCAGAAGAGAACAGCGTGTGACCGCAACACACACAGGAATACTTTCCCTCGTCTTTGTTGCTCAATAGGGCGCCGGTAAATGGTGGCTCTGTCGCACCCTGTCGCGTCACCCGGTATTGGTCCGGCGTGAGTTGGGCCTGCCACTCGGAGTCGGATTTTGAGATGCGATCGGTCATTGCCATTCGTCAGTCGTCAACGGTTCCTGGTCGCCGAGGGCGTCGTTTCGCCGTAGCCTTGATTCTTGATTTCGACCTAGAGTGAAATCTACCATCGGCTATCGGCTATCGGCTATCGGCTATCGGCTATCGGCTATCGGCTGCCCTACGGATGGCAGCCCGAGACGATCACGTCCGGTTCGCTTGAGGTCGCGGCGAAGTCGGCGGTCCAGTAATGCACGTATTCATCGTCGGCTACCGCGTATCCGATCCCGATGTCCTTCATCGACGCGTCGAGAATGTTCGCTCGGTGGGGCGGGCTCCGCATCCACGATGCGACGACGGAATCCGGGAGCGGCTGACCCGCAGCGATGTTTTCGCTCACTGTGCTCCAATGGTAACCCGCATCATCGACTCGGCTCATCAGTGTCGATCCGTCTGACCCGTCGTGCTCGAGGAATTCCTTCGCCGCCATGTCCCTACTATGCCGTTGGGCGGAGATCACGAGCTGTGGCCTGACGGTGAACGGGTCCAAGTGGTTCTCATCCCGCAGCTGGTTGAGGAGGTGCACCACGAGTTGCCCGAACGTGGGCGGGCATTCTTGGGCACCAGCGGGGCTGGCGAGGGCCAGGAGGAGGAACGGGAGGGAATAGCGCATTACCTAATTGTCAGTCGTTCATCGTCCTTCGTCAACTGTCCCCCCTGTCCCCCCTGTCTCCCCTAGAATCTCGGATTCACGATATTCGCAAACTGCGACCCGAACTGGTATCTGAACCCGACCCGCAGTCCATATTCGAAATCCGTCTCGCGGGCCCGACGCTGCAGTAACACCTCCGCGGGCGATAGTCCCTCGGCCGGAAGGAAAAACTGGTCTTTGATGCGGGCAACGTCGCCATTGACGTTGAAGTTGAACCCGCGAAATAGGCGAATGCTAAATCCGAGGTCGAATTCGACGCGATGCACCGAGAGGTCATGCAAGTACTGGATCGCGTCGATGCCGCCGAACAGGGATCCCCAGGGCTGTTGAACGACGACCGAGATTTCGAGATTGTGCCGCGGGAGCACTTCCTGGGTCTTCCCCCCGACCGTAATAAGTTCGTAGTTGAACCCTGCGACCTCGACGCCATACAGAAACGTGAACGATTTGCGCGTGGATTCGCTGTACGGGAAGATGTTGTATTCGATCGCCGGGCCGGCCGAGATCGCAAGGTCCCGATTACCAAACGTCGAGTGACTGGCGCCCGACGTGCCACCGATCGACCAATGGTCGCTTATGCTCCAGACCATGAGGAGGCTGGTGCCCCAGTTCTTCTGCGTGTTGATGAACGTGGTGTCGACGCCCTCTTCTTCATCGACGAAGTCGAATTCGTCACGCGAGGTACGCCCGTTGAGCCGCCAATTGAACTTGAAGTCCTCACTCGTACGGTTGGCCGAGGCCGATCCACTTATTGAATAGAAACGCTGCAGTGATTCCCCCCCAATGCTCCCATTGGCGTTCATGTTGAATACCCAGAGGTTCCAGGGATCGTCTTCCTCTGCTTGATCGGCGACTTGCGTTACCGGCGCTTCGAAGTCGATCCGTATCTGTTGTGCCAGCGATGTTGCGGCGGCGTACCGGACCAGGCCCAGGGCTATTGTTCGGGTGAGTCCCTCCCGTCGCTCGGTGTTCGTGTCGGTGCCGTCAGAAGTGAACGTCAGGGTGTCTCCTTGGCCCGCGAAGATGCCCCGCCCGATGTAGTCCAACGTGTAATGCTGTCCGCCGCCGCCCGTCCTTTGCGCGGTAATGAGCAAGTGCACGTCGGCATCCTGTGGCTGCCTGACCCAGCTGACCCACGTGATCTCTCGCCGGAAGTGGTTGAAGTCGCAGCTACGTGCGTTGCAGTCCATGAACACGAGCACTGCGCCTTCGATCGCCGTTTCGGTGGTGTCCTGTGCCGCGGCAGGCGGAGCGAGGACGCAGAAAGCGAATAGCGCTGTGATGGTCAGCCAAAGCCACTTCGGGTGAAACTTCATTGTGTTACACGCCTTGGATTCGAGGATCGTTGCCCACCCAATATCGCCATGGTCCAGACCAATTGACGCTCCGGCTGGGAGACGTACGTTACACCCCTGCCTGCGGAGAATGCTCCGCCACCTACGAGCAAGAGGTTGTGACATGTTATTGACCAGTGCCGTCACCTTCGCGATGATTGCGGTTGCACAAGATCCTACGCCTATTCCTGCGGCGGTGTTGGACGGTTTCGAATTCCGATCCATCGGGCCAGCGGTGACCGGCGGGCGCATTCACGATGTGGAGGTCCACCCGAGTGACCCGTCCACGATCTTGCTGGGGACCGCTTCGGGCGGGATCTGGAAGAGCACGAACAAGGGGACCACGTGGCAGCCGGTGTTCGACGACCACGCCGTGAGCACTTTCGGGGATTTGGCGATTGCTCCATCGGACCCGATGATCGTGTACGCCGGCACGGGAGAACAGCAGAACCGTCAGAGTAGCTCGTGGGGCAACGGCATCTACCGATCGGATGACGGCGGCGACACCTGGCGCCATCTCGGTCTCGAAAACACGCGACACATTGGACGCGTGTTGGTCCATCCCAACGATCCAAACACGGTCTATGTGGCTGCGTTGGGTAATCTCTGGCAGCCATCCCCGGAGCGGGGGATTCTCCGCTCGACCGACGGCGGCCACAGTTGGCAGACGGTGCTCTATGTCGATGAATCGACGGGCTTCGTCGACATGGTCATCAACCCTGAGAATCCCGACATCATCGTGGCCGCGGCGTACCAGCGGCAGCGGCGCACGTGGGGCTTCAACGGAGGTGGTCCCGGGAGCGGCATCCACCGATCCGTTGACGGCGGAGATACCTGGACGCGCGTGACCGATGGTATTCCAGAGGGAGACCTCGGGCGAATCGGACTGGCCATTTCACCGTCGAGTCCCAACGTGCTCATGGCCATGATCGAGAATCGCGAAGCTGGAGGTACCTACCGGTCGGTCGATGGGGGAGCGTCGTGGGAAAAGATGAGCGACATGGACCCGCGACCGATGTATTACTCGCACATCTTCATCGACCCCACCGACGACAATCGCGTGTACGTGATCGCCACCAATCCGTATATGAGTGAGGATGGTGGGCGGACCTTCGAACAACTGCCCTACCGAGTCACGTACGACGTCGGTGTCCACTCGGACTTCCATTCGATGTGGATCAACCCTGCCAATCCCAAGCACTTCTATTTGGTTGGCGATGCCGGTCTGCACGAAACGTGGGACATGGGGCAGACGTTCATCCGGATCAACAACATCCCGATCGCCCAGTTCTACGCCATCGGCGTGGACAACCGTGATCCCTATTTCATCTATGGCGGCTTGCAGGACAACCACTCCTGGCTGGGCCCGAGCGCCAGCCGGCGTTGGATCGGCATCGTCAATGACGATTGGATGCAAATCGGATTCGGTGATGGCATGTATTGGCAACCCGATCCCAACGACCACCGCTACGTGTACGGGAATTCGCAGAGTGGGGGGTACACGCGCGTCGATGCTGTGACCGGAGACATCATGAACATCGAGCCTCTGGAACCCGAAGGCGACAACTACCGGTGGGATTGGGCGTCGCCGAGCCTGGTATCGAGGCACGACTCCCGCGTGGTCTATCTCGGTGGCAACCGGTTGTTCATCTCTCGCGATCGCGGCTCGAGTTGGGAACGCACTGAAGACCTCACGCGCCAGATCGATCGCGACACGCTCGAAATAATGGGCGTACGTGGTGCCGATATCACACTGTCGCGAAACGACGGTACCAGTTCGTTCGGTGAAATCACGACGATTGCCGAATCGCCACTCGATGCGCAGACGCTCTGGGTCGGTACGGACGATGGGAACGTCCAGGTCTCCCAAGATGGCGGGCACACATGGACGGAGGTGAGTGGCAACATCCACGGCGTGGCGAACGGAACCTACGTGAGCCGCGTAATAGCGTCGAATGCCGCCCCGGGTGTCGCCTATGCGACGTTTGACGCGCATCGGGACGGCGATTTTGCGCCTTACGCGTTCAAGACGACGGATTTCGGCCAGTCGTGGACCGCTATTACCGACGGCCTCGAGCCGATGGGGTCGGTGAACGTCATCATAGAGCATCCCGACAACGCGAACCTCTTATTTCTCGGGACCGAGCACGCACTGTTCGCGTCGACGGATGCCGGGGCAAGCTGGTCGAGGTTTTCGGCGAATCTCCCCACGACCGCGTATGACGACATGGTCATTCACCGGAGGGAAAAAGACCTGGTCCTCGGTACGCACGGTCGCGCCATTTGGATACTCGACGATGTGACGCCGTTGGCCGAATGGTCCCAACAAATCGCGTCGTCCGCCGCACATCTCTTCAGCATTCGCCGCGGCACGATGGCGCACCATTGGAAGGCGACCTCGTATCGGGCCCAAGGCGCGTACGCAGGTCAGAATCCGCCGGAAGGAACGTATCTCACGTACTATCTCGGAAGCGGCGCTTCGAACGCGACGCTCACCGTCGTCAATGACGAGGGCAGAACGGTCCGCACGCTCGAAGGCCCGACCGAAGCCGGTCTGCACCGCGTGGTGTGGGATCTTCGGCACGAGCCCCCGGCCACCGGCGGCGGGTTTGGTGGTGCGCCGTCTGCCAGTGCCCTACCGGTTCCCGCGCGTCCGCTCGGACCACGCGGGCCCTTCGTTTCCCCCGGCGAATTTACCGTGACGCTCGATGCCGACGGAACTCAGTCGGTACAGATGGTGACGGTTCGGGGCGATCCCGAAATGCCGCTGACCGATGAGGATTGGAACGCGCGGGAGACCTTTCTCTTGGGCATCGTCGATCTGCAGGCCAAGATCTCGGATCACGTTGAAGCCGCGGGTGCGCAATGTCGCGGTGGGTTCAGGGGCGGCGGGGGCGGGGGCGGTGCCGGCGCAGAGTCAGGACGCGAACCAACAGCTTTGCCGCATCCGCAGCCAACTCGGAGGCATAGCGGGTGAACTGGGTGGCGGTGGAGTGCAGCAGGGAACCGTCTATCCGCCAACGGCCACGCAGCGGCAGCGGTTTGAGGAGTTGGCGGAGAGGGCGGCAGTGTTGATGCAGTAGCCGATAGTCGATGGCCGATGGTTGATAGGAGCTGGGTCGGTCGGGGTTGGCTGATCAACTCGCGAAGCCGCTATCGACTATCGACTATCGACCGTCGACTATCGACCTCGTTTCAATACTCTCCCAGCCGTCGCGCCAGTGAAGTCTCCACCATCCACCGCCAGCTCCCCGTTAACCATCACATACACCATGCCTTCACTGAGTTGGTACGGTTCGATGTAAGTGGCGCGGTCAGTCACGCGGTCCAGGTCGAAGACGACGATATCGGCGATTGCCCCAGGACGGATGGTGCCGCGGTCGTCCATACGAAATACAGATGCCGGCAACCCGGTCATGCTGTGAATAGCCTGGGACAGGCTCACGGTTCCCCGTTCGACGACATAACGTCGGATCTTGCGCGCGTAAGTCCCGTTGCCTCGGGGATGGAACCCCTCTCCCGGTGCGGCCAGGAAGCCGTCGGTCGAGGTCATAGTCCAGGGTTGGCGCATCAGCGTTTCAATATCGCGCTCGATCATGTTGAACGAAATGACCCCCGCGCCGCCCCGCGAAAGGATGTCGATTGCCGCATCCACGGGTTCCATGGAGCGTTCACTGGCGACCTCTGCCAGTGTGCGGCCAGCGAGGTTGTCTTCCTCACGCGGCGAATCGCGAAACAGGAGGCGGTCCGCACCTCCGCGACGATCGAGATTGTCTAGCATGTCGGCGCGCAGATGGGCGCGGGTCTCGTCGTCGCGGATTCTGGTGAGTAGTGAATCGCCCCCGCCCACGAGCGCCCATCGTGGTACCAGTGCGCCGGTAATGCTGGTGCCCGACGCATCGTAAGGATATTGGTCGGCATAGACCTCGATGCCTGCGGCTCTCGCGCGGTCGATGCGTTCTACGATGGCTTGCGAATATCCCCACACGCGCGGTCCAAGCGCCTTTATGTGAGTGATCACACCCGGCAAACCACCCTCACGAGCCACGGTGATCACCTCGTCGACGGCTCTCACGACGCCGATGTTGTAGTCGGCCTCGTCGCGAATATGGCTGGTGTACGCGCCGCCGTACTCCGCGGCCACGCGGGCTAATGCCACGACTTCGTCCGTCTCAGCGTAGCTCCCGGGTGCGTAGTAGAGGCCGCTGGACAACCCGAACGCTCCCGCCTCCATGCCGCCGCGGACCAACGCCCTCATCGAATCCAGTTCGGTGGGGGTGGGCGCCCGATCCTGCATTCCGAGCACCGCGCGCCGGACGGAGCCGTGCG
>JBDHLU010000054.1:0-21738 GCA_039656555.1 Gemmatimonadota bacterium
GCGTCGCCGAGTGGACGGCCAGTTGGACTACGTGATACTCCTCGAGCAGGGCGTGCCACCGTCGGTGATCGACGGTCTCGAAAGCCGCGGACACAAAATCCAGTTCATCTCGTTACCGGGGGAACTCAGAATGGGATACGGATCCGCTGTGATGGTAAGGGACGGACAGGCTACAGCGGCCGCGGACCCCAGGAGGTCTGGGACGGCGGGATCAGTACCCTGATGCGCACTCGCCAGGTCGATAGAGGTGAAACACGAAGTGTTGTCTGACCGCACCTGGGCGATCTTCATTGCCCGAACCATCCTCGGCCTAATCTTCTTCATGGCCGGCATGTGGAAGGTGTTCGGTGTTCGACCTCGGGCCCATCGAGCACGCTCGTCGCCTCTTCGTCGAACCATATGCCGACACGTTCCTACCCGTATGGTCGCTGTGGTTGACCGGCACGATCATTCCCGTTGTCGAACTGACGGCCGGAGCGTTAGTCCTCGTCGGGATGTGGAGGCGTCCAGCACTCCTAGCGCTCGGTGCGGTGCTCGTCACAGTGACGTTCGGTCACCTTCTCGCTGAACCACTGTACCAATTTCATACGCATGTCATTCCGCGTACGGCCCTTTTGCTGTTTGTTATGGTGATGCCTAGTTCGGAAGACCGACTGTCGCTGGACACCTGGATCGCGAGCCGGTTGATTAAGAAATCTTGACACAAACCTACGGTGCCCCGGATTTATTGGAAAACCTGTCCCGCCTTACCGCCTTTTAGCTATAGCTCCACCCCTCCCGATACGTCGGATCGACCATCTCGCTCGGGATATTTGCGTTCAGGACCTCGCCAGTCTCGGGATTCAGCTCGAGCACGCGACCTGACCGCACGGAGAGATTTCCCAGCAGCAGCATCTGCGTGAGCGGACCTGCGTGGGCAGCAAAGTCTGACCCGCCCGTGGTGCCCGCTTTGCACGCGTCGATGAACTCCACGTGCACGCTCTCGACACGCGGGTATTTCTCAGCAGGCGGGTTTGCCCTGATCTCGCGATCCCGTTCAGCATCCAACAGCCTTGGGTTGTTACCATAGGTATCCGCCACGAGTTTGCCGTCGTCGCCGATCCACAGCTGTCCCCCTACGTCGGCCAACGGCCACAGCGCGTCGGCCGAGACCTCCGGCGGACGAGCCGGGCCGAGGCTACCGTCACGCCACACTACACGGACCGCTGGGCGACCGTTCTTGGCAGGGAACGCGTATTCGATGCGAGACGCTTTTGGGGCCGTCTCAGCAAACAGCGTCGTCGACTCAGCTTCGACGCGTGATGGATACCCCAGGTCCAGCGTCCAGAAGGCCGCGTCCATCGAATGGGCAGCGATGTCCCCGAGTGCTCCGGTGCCGTAGTCCCACCACCCACGCCAGCGAAACGGGGCATAGGCCGGGTGATACGGGCGTTCTGGCGCCGGGCCGAGCCACAGATTCCAATCGAGCGTCGGTGGGATGTTGTGCGCTTCGGTCGGCCGACCGATGGCCTGCGGCCAGATGGGCCGATTGGTCCAATAGTGGACCTCGCGTACCGTTCCAATTGCCCCGGCCTCGACCCACTCGCGAATCATTCGCGTCCCATCGCCGGCGTGGCCTTGATTGCCCATCTGCGTGGCGACGCCGGACTCCGCCGCGACCCGCATGACTGCCCGCACCTCACCGATCGTCCGTGCCAGTGGCTTCTGGCAATACGTGTGGATTCCCATGCGCATCGCCATGATGGACGCCGCAGCGTGGCAATGGTCTGGCGTGGACACCGTCACCGCATCGATGTTGTCGCCTTCGGTCTCCAGCATTTCGCGGAAGTCCCGATAGCGCTTCGCACTCGGGTAAGCGCCGAACGCGGATCGAGCCGCCTTCAAGTCCACGTCACACAACGCGTAGATGTTCTCGCGGACTGCGTCCCATTCCGCCCACGCCGATACACGCCACATTCAGCGTATCGCTCGGTGCCTGGTAGCCCTTCCCCAAAACGTGCCGCGGCACGATCGTGAATCCCAGCCCAGCACCCGCAGCACCACGCACGAAATCTCTCCGACTCACCTTGGACATTCGACTCGCCCCCGTTGTATTGATCGACTACTGACTCTCGATGTCTTGTGGTTTGAACATCACCGCGAACAAGACCAACACGATCAACGCTCCCATAGCCGGCACGATCCAGATCGCTCTCCAATTGTGCTCCAAAGTGCCAACCGCGTGCGCCAACGTGTTGCGCTCCACCACTTGGCCGGCGACCCACGAACCAATGAACCAGCCGACGCCCAGTGTCACGAACGCGATGAAACCCTGCGCCGCACCGCGGATACGTTCACCGGCCCGCTGATCAACATAAATCTGGCCGGTCACGAAGAAGAAATCGTAGCACAGGCCGTGAAGGACGATACCGCCGTAGAGCATCCACAGTCCGCCATCCATGCCGCCGTACGCGAACAGCAGGTAGCGGACGACCCAGGCAGCCATCCCGATCATGAGAATCTTCTTGACACCCCATTTGTGGAGGAACCATGGGAGCGCAATCATGAACGCGATCTCGGACATCTGCCCCATGGTCATCTTGCTCGCGGGCTGTGCCATCCCAAGTTCGTTCAAGAACAGGTTGGTGAACCCGTAGTAAAAGACCAAAGGAATCACGAGCAAGAATGAACCGATGACAAAGATCGCAAACGACCGGTCTTTCATGAGGGATAGAGCATCGAGCCCAAGCACATCGCGCACACGGATCGGCTCGCCGGCGGCCCTCGATGGTGTATGCGGAAGAAACAAACAGTAGACCGCCAATACGATCGATGCTCCGGCGGCGATTCTCATCGGAGTTGCCGTTGGCTCGATGCCCAAGTATCCGACGGTGAGGCCGGCGACGATCCACCCGATCGTACCGAGCACACGAATAGCAGGAAAATCCCTCGCCGGATCCGCGACGTTGTGGAACGAAATCGAATTGGTGAGGGCGAGCGTCGGCATGTAGAGGAGCGCATAGCCGATGAGAACCGGGTAAAAAAGTGAGAAATCTTGGATCGTGCTCACGTAGTACATGACCGCACCGCCGGCCAAATGGAGCAGGAACAAAATCTTCTCCGTAGCAAAAAACCGGTCAGCGACCATTCCGACAAAGAACGGTGAAATCATGGCGGCGATCGCCGTGGTCCCGTACGCCAGTCCGATCTGCCCTCCATCGAAGCGTAGTGTTTGCCCGAGGTACGTCGACATCGTCACGGCCCAGGCCCCCCAGACGAAATACTGGAGGAACATCATGATCGAGAGTCGAGTGCGGACGGATGCGGCGTGAGCGTGGTCTGTCATAGGGGGTCGGGTTGGTTGAGGCGAAGGTACGTCTGGAAGACGGGACCCGCCAGCCGACGACGGGTATCGCCGCGCTGCCTTCACCCATAGCTTTCCTCGTTCCCCATGACCGAATCGGACCTCCAAAGCGGTAACGGTCACCCCACTCCCCCAGGCATGAACCGAGGCACCAGATAATGCTTATGCTCCGCTTGGTACACATCCTCACTGGCGTGTTCTGGGCCGGTACGATCTTCTTCATGGCGTTTTACCTCGAGCCGAGCGCCCGCGCCGCCGGACCCGACGCGGCCAAGGTCATGGGTGGCATTCAAAAACGCGGGTTGATGACCGTGCTTCCGATCATGGCCCTGCTTACGATTCTTTCTGGTGTCGATATGTATCGCCGGCTATCAGTTGGGTTCGAACCGGCGTGGGTACACTCACGCATCGGTCTGACCTATGGGATAGGCGGTATCGCGTCGATCGTAGCGTTGACGGTCGGGTTCTTCTTTATGAGGTCGGCGACGATGAAGGCCGGCCAGATGGCAGCGCAACTTCCCAACGTGACGGACGATACCGAGCGGCAACGTATGCAGGGACAGATCCAGCAGCTAAAGGGCCGGTCGCGTACCGCCCTCCGCACCGTAGCTGTGCTGCTCGCGGTCGCCGTCACCACCATGGCCATCGGTCGATACATGTAGCTCGTTACGTAAAGGCCCTCGCGGCGCCCCGGCCTTGGCGGCATCCTACGTGGCCATGACAGAGGTACCTGAACGCCTAGCTGCTGCCCTTGCCGGCACCTACCAACTCTCCCGGGAGCTGGGACGTGGCGGTATGGCAACGGTGTACCTCGCCGAGGACCTGAAACACAAGCGGCAAGTGGCAGTGAAGGTGCTGCACCCCGAACTCGCCGCCGCGATCGGATCGGAACGCTTCGTTCGGGAAATCGAGATTGCCGCCAGGCTCACCCACCCTCACATCCTTATGTTGATCGATTCGGGAGAAGCTGACGGATTCCTTTACTATGTCATGCCGTTTGTGGACGGCGAGTCTCTTCGGGGTCGCCTGGACCGCGAACGGCGTCTTCCCATCCCCGGCGCGATCCGACTGATCGACCAGGTCGCCTCGGCACTGACGTATGCCCACGAGCAAGGCGTCATCCATCGCGACATCAAACCGGAGAACATTCTGCTTTCGGATGACCAGGCCGTGGTCGCGGATTTCGGCATCGCGCGGGCCGTCGCGGTCGCCGGTGGTGAAAAACTGACCGGAACGGGCATGGCCGTCGGCACCCCCATGTACATGAGTCCCGAGCAGGCCCTGGGGCAGGATAACGTCGATGGTCGCACTGATGTATACGCATTGGGATGCGTGCTGTTCGAGATGGTGGCCGGTCGTCCACCCTTCGAATCAACGACACCACAGGGGTTGCTGGCACAGCACGCCGTGGAAACAGCGCCAGCCTTACGTATCATCGATCCCGAGATTCCGCTGTTCATCGACCGTGCGGTGAGTCAGGCCCTGGCCAAAGAACCCGGGCAGCGCTTCAAATCTCCCAAGGCTTTTTCTGAAACGCTGCTCTCGGAATCGGTCGTGGCACCTGTGGGCCGCAAACGGCTCGCCGTGTTGCCCCCGGTCAATGTCACCAACGACTCCGAACAGCAGTTCCTCGTACTGGGACTGCACGAAGCCCTGATCTCACGCGTTGGACGTGGTGATATCGCGGTGCTGGCACGGACCTCGGTGCTCCAATATCAAAACACCGAGAAACCGGTCCGAGATATCTGCCGCGAGCTGTCGGCCGATCTCGTGATCGAATCCTCGCTCTTTCGCGCGGGGGACTCGATCGGGATTCAAGCACGGCTGATCGATGGCAACACCGAAGAGGGGCTCTGGTCCGGATCGTACGACGGAGTCGTCAGTAACGTCCTCGCTTTGTACCGCGATGTGTCTGGATCGGTTGCCGACGAGATCCACGGCGCGCTCGGCCCGAAGAGCCGCCTATCGGGCGCGCAGCAGCAAGTCGATCCAGTCGCCTACGAGAAGTACATGCGCGGGCGCGTGAACCAGCAGAGCTTCAACCCCGCCGACCTCGACCGCGCGCAGCAATACTATGAGGCAGCGCTCGAGATCCAACCCGACTACGCCCCTGCACATGCAGGGATCTCGCTGATCTGGGGATCGAAGGTTGTCCTTGGGATGGTCCCACCACTCGAGGCCGGACCAAGATGGATCAAAGCCGCGAACCGGGCCGTCGCGTTGGATCCGAACCTCGCCGAAGGCCATCAGGCGCTCGCGCAGGGGTACACGTGGTTCGAGTTCGATTGGCCAAAAGCCGAAGCATCCTATCAACGCGCGATCGAACTCGACCCGAACGAACCCCAGGCCCGCGTCTTCTATTCGCACTTTCTGGCGATGTTGCGCCGCGCGAAGGAGAGTGACGTGCAGATCGGGCGTGCGCTCGATATCGACCCTCTCAATCCGTTCACACAACTGCTGTACGGGATACAACTCGGAATGACTGGCCGCCATCCTGAAGCGATCGAACAGCTGAAGACGATCCCGCCGAATCCGTTGGCGGAAATGGCGCTGTCGTGGCAGCATTTCGCTCTTGGAGATTTTCACCAAGGGCTACGCCACTACATCAAGTATTTCGAACTCCTCGGTGACGAGGAGACAGCGAGCGTCATTCGAAACGACGGATCCGATCCGCAAGCTGCCCTGATTCGAGGCGCTGAGACACTTGCCGCCCGGGCGGTGCATACGTTCGTAAAGCCCAGCAGCATGGTGCACATGTTCGGCTGGGGCGGGGACGTCGATCGCTCGATCGAATGGATGGAGCGCTCGTACGAGATGCGGGACCACGAGATTGCGTACTTGGGCTCGATCCCCACGCCCGTTGCAGTCAGGGCTGACCCGCGATTCCATGACTTCTTACGGCGCCTCGATCTATCGGTGCCTACGGTCGATCCCGCTCGATAAAGGTCACGACCGCATCGATGAAGTACGGGCGCGGCGTTTCCAGGAACGCTGCGTGATCCCCACCAGGAATCACCACCCACTCACGATCGTCGGTCCCCAGATTCGCAAACAACGTCGCCTGCCGATTCGTCGGCGCGACGGGATCGTGCGCGCCCTGCAACAGGAGAGTTGGAACGGTAATGAGGCTCGCCTCGAGTTCGTTCCACTGGTGCAAACCCTTCCAGTCAGTGCGAATCGGATCCGCGGCGAGCGCCGCCGTAACGTAGGCATCGATGGCCGCCTGACTGATCGACCCTTCGATGATAAAATCGCTTGCCGCCGCCTCACTCGTGGTAGGCCTTCGGTCGGGCTCGGCAGGATACTCCGGGGCAATCATTTCCGTGGAGAGATCACGCCAATACCCGAACAACATGAGCGACGAAACGAGATCGGGCCGGCGTTGGATGGCAAGGTGGGCAATGGTTGACCCATTGGACCAGCCGAGGAGTACCGGGCGGTCGCCCGCATCGATCTTCTCGTTCAACCATTCGAGAATGCCGATCATGTCTTTCGCGGCGCGATCCGGAGTCAACCAACCCGTGCTGTCACGAGGAGTCTTACCGTATCCGCGCATGTCCGGGGCAAAGGTCGCGTAGCCCCGCTCGACCAACCCGTCCATCAGGGATAAGTCTTCACCAGGGACTTGAAGGTCGAAGTCCGGTAGCGCGCTCCACGTGCGGCCATGCAGGAAGACGATGGTGCCCACGGGTTTTGGAGGACTCTTTTCCCATACCGCAAACGCATGACCGTCCACATCTACCGTATGGCGCTGGAGTTCAGCCTTTTCGCCTAACGAAGATCCGCCCGAACATCCAATCAGGAACCCCACCAAGCACACTGCACCCACCCTGATCACCCCCCGCACCCTGCATCCTGCATCCTGCATCCTGCATCCCTATTCGATCTCCCGTATCCTGATATTTCTGTACGCCACCCAATCCCCGTGGTCCTGCAACACGATGTGACCACGCGCAGCACGACCGTATCCCGGCCACTCGACGAACTTGGTATTGGCAACCAACTCCTCCCACTCGGGCGACCACACCTCGAACTCCACAACCTTGGTGCCATTGAGCCAATACTCGATATGCGCACCGTCCGCGATCAGGCGCACCTCGTTCCACTCGCCAGGGGGACGGACCACGCCTTCGGGTGACGGGTGCATCCCATAGTTGGCGCCCGCCGACGTCAGGCGAGACTGACCGTCCGGATGGTTTACGTCATCCAATACCTGCATCTCCGCGCCACTCTCGAACGTACGGTTGGCATTAGGGTCTACACGGTACATGATCCCGCTATTGCCACCCTCGGAGATATTCCATTCGAGCCGCAACTCGAAGTTGCCGTATTGGCCAACAGAAACTAGGTCACCACCACCACCCACTCGTGTGATGGCCCCATCGACGACCTGCCACCCTTCCGGCGGTGCGGCGTCCTTGAATGCCTTCCACCCCTCGAGCGTTTCGCCATCGAACAGGTCCTGCCACTCGGCATCGTCGGCCTGGGCGCAGGCCGCGAACGGAAGCACTATTAGCATGGGAACGATCGGGAGGATGCGGGACATCAGTCGGGGGTTCATATTGATCTCGTCAGAGTGTTGCGCCAGTAGAATACGCCCGATGCCACCGTTTCGAAAGCTCACGTGACCGCTTACCCAACGCTCGCCATCGTCGTCCCACACACGCACTGGGACCGTGAGTGGTACCGGACCCGGTACGAATTCCAGCTGATACTGGTGGAGGTGGTGGATCGTGTGTTGGATGCCCTCGAGAGTGACCCTGAGTTCTCACACTTCCTGCTCGACGGGCAGACCATCATTCTCGAGGACTACCTCGAACTACGACCGGAAAATGAAGAACGGCTACGGAGCCACATCGGCGCCGGGCGAATCGGTATCGGTCCCTGGTACGTGTTGGCCGACGAGTTTCTGGTCGCCGCCGAAAGTCATGTGCGGAATCTTCTCATCGGGCGACAAGTGGCACGGCGCTTTGGTGAACCGATGAACGTCGGGTATATCCCCGACGCATTCGGGCATATCGCTCAAATGCCACAAATCTTGAGGCGAGCCGGGATCGACAGTGTAATCTTCACCAGAGGGATGGGCGACGAAATCGATCGACTCGGTTGGGAACATCGCTGGCAGGCTCCGGATGGCAGCGAACTCATCGCTCTCAACCAATGTGGGGGCTACTGCGCTGCCGGAGGCCTCGGCCTGGAATCAGACTACGGCGCGTGGAGCGATGCCACGATCGACATGGACCAGGCCGTCACAAAAGTGCAGACGCTTTTCGAAAACATGCAACCACTCGCCAACGGTTCGATCGCGCAGATCTCCAACGGTTGTGACCACCTCCCGCCGCAACCCGATTTCGCCGAGATCATTTCCGCACTTCGGCTCGCGATGCCCGAAACGGAGTTTCGGGTTGGAAGTCTCGATACCCTAATGACCGCGATCGAGAACTCCGGCGTCGCAACCAAGCCAAACACCGGCGAACTCCTCGGTGGCAAGCATCAGTTTATCCTATCTGGGGCGTGGTCGTCTCGCATCTATCTCAAGCAACTGAACGAGAAATGCGAGACCCTCTTGTGCCGGACGCTCGAGCCACTCGCCTGTTACCAACACTTCATCTGCGGCCAGTCCTATCCGTCGTCGATCCTGGCCCATCTTTGGCCGATGCTCCTCCAGAATCACGCGCACGATTCTATTTGCGGATGCTCGATTGACGAGGTGCATCGAGACATGGTGGCCCGGTTCGAAGGTGTGATCGCGGGCGGGACACAGCTCGCACGGTCGTTGCTAACTCCGTCAGTCGACAGTCGACAGCCGATAGCCGGCATCGCGGTCTTTAACTCACTGCCCACTTCTCGAACTGCCGTCGTCCGGCGTCTCTTGACACTGCCAGCCGCGACGGAGCCATCGAGCCTAATCCTACTCGACGATCGTGGAGCCCCCGTACCCTTGGTAATCAAGGCAGCTCATCGCGTTGCGCCCTTTTGGGGCCGCGACTTTCCGGCTGCAGTGGACGGTGGCGAAACGATGGAGTGGTTCGAGCAGTATCGATTGGAGCTGCCGGAACGATTTGACGCAGAAGACAACGGTGACACCCCCAATGGGCAGTGGCTCGCTATCGAGTTCGAAGCCAATCTCGCTGGAGTCGGCTGCCGCTCGTATCAACTAGTGACTCGACGCGAATCGCTGACGCCGATTCCGATTCCGCCACCACTCGCCACACATGATGGAACCATCGAGAACGACTATGTGCGCGCCACGCTCCACCCCGACGGCCGAGTCGATGTTCTCGATAAGAAGACCGGCTTCGAATACCACGATCTCAATCGCTTGGAGAGTACCGAAGACGCCGGCGACGAATATGACTATGCACCCGGGCGAGAGACGCACACGGTTACTACCGACGGATTGAGCGGAACCGTGCGCATCGTATCGGATACCGGATTGCGAGCGACCATCGAAACCTCCTATGATTGGCACATTCCTCATGGCCTCACGGACGATCGGCGACGGCGTGCGGAACAGGCAGCCGCCTGTCCGGTACGGGTACGCGTTTCCATCGAGCGCAACAGCCCGCTCGTCGAGTTGGAGGTAGCGATCGCGAACCGCGCGACGGATCACCGCGTCCGGTCCCGATTCTTCACCAACCTCCAAGCGACACACATCCATTCCGACGGCCACTTCTACGTGAACGAGCGCCCAGTCGAGATCGCCCCACACGCCGACTGGGTTCAACCACCCACGGGTACGTATCCCCAACAGGAGTTCTCGGCGATTCACGATGGAGAGAAGGGACTCGCAATCCTGAGTCGCGGCCTCCACGAGATCGCACCCATCACCGCGGGCGACGATTCCGTCGGACTCGCCGTAACGCTGCTGCGCGCCGTGGGGTGGCTCTCTCGGGACGACCTGCCCACTCGCAATCACAAGGCTGCTGGACCGATGATTCCAACGCCTGAGGCGCAATGCATCGGTGTGCACAGGTTTCAACTCGGGATACTGCCGTTCACCGGAAACCTAGCGACCGCCGGGGTGCGTGAGCAAAGCGCGGAGTTTCGCGTGCCACCCCTCAGCATCCAACACTCAGCCGACAGCCGACAGCCGATAGCCAACAGCTTCCTCGAAGTCACAGGACCCGCCGTCGCCGTCTCCGGCATCAAAAAACACGAAGAGCGCGATACCCTGATCGTACGGTTGTTCAACGCCGGACACGAGCCAACCCGTGCGGCCCTCCGACTTGGACGGCCGATCGCCGGCGCCTGGCAGTGTTCGTTGCTCGAGGATCGATTGAGCGACGTACCATTCGAGGATTCATCGGTCGAGGTACCGTTGTCACCACACGAGATCGGCACCGTCGAGATTGCCTTCGCATGACCAACCTCTACGAACTCGCCGACCAGTTCGGCAACATCGACATCTATCTCTTCGACCAGCTGCTCAAGCAGCGGATCACCCCGGGAATGGCGGTGTTCGACGCAGGCTGCGGGTATGGGAGGAACATTCGATACCTACTCCGCGCGGGCCACGACGTGTACGGCATAGACCGCGACTCGGCGGCAGTCGAAGCGGTTCAATCCCTGGCATCCGAGCTGGCCCCCGCCCTCCCGGCCAACAACTTCCGTATCGAGCGGCTCGAAGCAAGCAGCTTTCCCGATGGACTAGCGGAAATGGTGATTTGCTCTGCGGTTCTGCACTTCGCCGCAGACGAGACGCATTTCGCCGCGATGCTCGATGGCGCATGGCGGGTTCTCAGCCCAGGCGGGATATTCTTCAGTAGATTGGCCTCCACCATCGGTATCGAGAAGGAGGTGAAGTCACTTGGCGATCGACGGTACGTCCTCCCCGATGGCAGTGAGCGCTTTCTCGTCGATGAGGCGTTACTCAAACGGGCTGAGGAACGGCTTGGCGCGCAACGACTCGATCCCCTCAAGACGACCATCGTGCAAGACCTGAGGGCGATGACCACATGGGTACTGCGAAAGCTAGAGTGATCACATGACATCTCCACGCCGCGTGGCATCCATAGCACTCACCGCCCTCGTCGGGATTTCGTGTTCGTCCGGGCCCCAGCCATCGGCTGCCGAACAGCAGATTCGCGACGCGCGGACCCGTTTCAACGAAGCCATCATCGATCGTGACGTATCGGCCATCGAGACGGTCATCGCCCCGAATTATCACCTCTTGTCCAGCATGAACAATCACACGCATGGGCGGGACGCGAGCCGTGACATGTGGAGCGCGCTCTTCTCGCGCGACACCTCGGAGTTCTACGTGCGCACGACTCGCGACGTTCGCGTGAACGAGGAGTGGGGACACGCCGAAGAGCTCGGGAACTGGGATGGCCGCCGAATGCAAGCCGGTGAGCGCGTACGCGTCTTCGGTACGTACGCCGCGAAGTGGATCAAGACCAACTCCACGTGGACACTGCAGTCGGAAGTCTTCACACTCCTAGGATGCGAAGGAGCCTCGACTGCCTGCGCACCAACATCGGAACCGATACTGGACCCGACCGCCACCGCACTCACCAGCAGAACGACCGCGCTCCTGCAAGCCGTGAGCGTGGTCAACGCCGACACCGTTTGGGTGAGTGGTCACGACGGTACCTACGCCCGCACGACCGATGGCGGGACCACATGGATGGTAGGAACCGTCCCAGACGCCGATACGCTCGAGTTTCGGGATGTGCACGCCGTGAACGGATCGATCGCCTACCTCCTTGCTGCAGGCCCGGGAAACATGTCGCGGATCTACAAGACCGCAGATGCCGGTTCGACGTGGGATCTCCAGTTCTTGAACGCGATGCCGACTGCCTTCTTCGATTGCATGGATTTCTGGGATGCCACGCACGGTGTGGCATTCAGTGATGCGGTCGACGGATCGTTCGTGATCATTCGGACCAGCGATGGCGAGACCTGGGACTACGTCCCGGTGGCCACCGTTCCAGCAGCGCAAGATGGCGAGGGCTCCTTCGCGGCAAGCGGCACGTGCTTGTCACGCGCCGGCGATTCGCATGCTTGGATCGGCACGGGCGCCGCCGAAATCGCTCGCGTCCTCTACACGACTGACCGTGGGCGCACGTGGTCCGTCACGAACACGGGTTTCGTCGGAGGGTCTGCCGCGGGTATCGCCGCCCTCGCGTTCGCCGACACCAACGTGGGATGGGCATTCGGTGGAAACCTCGGCGATCGCGACGCGTATACCGACAACGTCGCCCACACCACCAATGGCGGCGTGACCTGGACAATGCTAGGCCATCCCACGTTCACAGGTCCCATCTATGGCGCGAGCATCGTGCCGGGAACCCCGACACCTTCACTCGTCGTGGTCGGGCCGGAGGGGATGGACTATTCAATCGATGGCGGACAGTCGTGGGTAATGCTCGATACGCTCACCTATTGGGCGGTCGACTTCGCTTCGCCAGGCGCCGGATGGGCCGTTGGGCCAGAAGGTCGGATCGCCAAGGTGGCGCTGTACCGATGACGGCCACACTCACGGATTTCGATTGGCTGGTGCGAGGCTCCATCTATCGTTACTTCATCCACACCACCGAGCCACCCTCCCTGAATTACCTGGCGGAGTCTGTACACGCAACAGAAGATGAGGTCGCCGACAGTTTGCGCCGGCTCGACGCGCGGCACCACATCGCGCTAGCCCCTGGTTCTCTCAACGTTTGGATGGCCAATCCGTTCTCGGCGTTCCCGACGGAGTACCCAGCCGAGACACCGAAGGGACGGTACTGGACGAATTGCGCGTGGGACGCAATGGGAGTACCGGCCATCATCGATACGGACAGTTGGACTCGAACCCGCTGTCAAGAAACCGGTACGCCCATCGAGTTCGGCGTCAAGGATGGCAAGCTCATAGCCGGAAACGAAGTCATTCACATCGCCGTGCGTGCGTCGGAATTCTACGACAACATCGGTTTTACGTGAGCGACGATGCTGGCCTTCCGGTCGGAAGGCGATGTCGACACCTGGTGCGAGCGACGACACATCGAGAAAGGCGCCGTCCTGACGCTCCAACAAATGTGGGACCTGTGCAAGGTGTGGTATCCGGGTCGTGCCGAAGAAAGCTGGCGTGGTCGCTCGGCCGAAGAAGCCGAAGCACTGTTTCGGTCAGTGGGGCTCACGGGCCCGTTTTGGACTTTCTGATCTCAACCTCTCGAGGCATCCATGTGTAGGAATATCCGAACGTTGTTCAACTTCGAACCAGCTGCAACCGATGTCGAGGTTCGCGCCTCAGCATTGCAGTTCGTCCGCAAGGTCAGCGGCTTTACGAAACCGTCGAAGGCCAACGAAGCGCCATTCGAGATGGCTGTCGACGAAGTCACCTCTATAGTTCACCGCCTACTTGATTCGTTGGAAACGACGGCGGCGCCCAAAGATCGTGAAGTCGAAGCCACCAAGCGCCGAGAGAGAGCGGCCAAACGGTTCGCCCAGACCTGATGCGCCGCGCCGGAATCATTACGGTCGTGGCGACATCGATCGCCGTTTCGCTCCATGCACAGTCCGAACGCCAAATCGCGCTGACATTTGACGATTTGCCGGCAAACACGATGCGTGGGCCCGATGTCTACGATGGAATATTGAACCAGCTCATCGATGGACTCTACGACGCACAGGTGCCGGCATACGGATTCGTCAATGAAGCAAAGCTCTATGAGGCCGATCGACCTGAACGGGCCCGCGTCAAGTTGCTCACGCGATGGCTCGATTCGGGATTCGAGCTTGGGAATCACGGCTTTCAGCACCTGGACCTCCATAACACTCCCTTAGCGACGTACCTGGACGATATCGACCGCGGGAGCGAAGTGACGAGTGACCTGTTGTACCAGCGGGGCGCTGAACTCGAGTACTACCGACATCCCATGTTGCATACGGGTACCTCCTTGACGATTCGCGATTCGGTTATCGCACATTTGGTAAATCGGAACATGCGGGTCGCTCCGGTGACGATCGACAATCAAGAGTGGATCTTCGCCCGAGCGTACGAACACGCGATCGTTTGCACAAACGACGAAGCTGCACGCCAGGTCGCCGAGTCGTACTTGGTCTACATGGATACGGTCACCGGGTATTACGAAGCGCAGTCCCGTGCCATCCTTGGATACGAGATCCCACAGGTTCTGCTCCTCCACGCGAATCAACTCAACGCCGACTACCTCGTGCCGCTACTCGACGTGTATAGAAGACGCGGCTACCGGTTCATCGACCTCGACGATGCGCTCGACGACCCCGCATACGCTCGGCCCGACACGTACACGGGAACCGGTGGCATCACTTGGCTCCACCGCTGGGCGCTAACCGACGGCAAGCGAGGAGATTTCTTTGCCGGCGAACCTAGAGTACCTGGATTAGTTGAGGATTGGTACGGCGCGGAGTGTAGATAGCGGGATGGTGGCATAGCGTGATAGCGCACTATCCCACTATCCCACTGTCCCTAGGGTACCGGCTGTACGATCTCCGCGTAGCTCTCGGGATTCCATTGAGGGCGGGCGTCCTTGTTCGCAATCTCGAGACCGAGATAGAACATCAGCTTCACAATTCGCGATTCCTTCTCGGCGTCGATCAGTTCTACCTGGTCGCTGGGACGATGGTAGTTGTCGTGCGTGCCGTTGAAGAAGAAGAGAATTGGAATTCCGCGCTTCGCGAAATTGAAGTGATCTGAACGGTAGTAGAAATTCTGGTCGGGCCAAATATCGTCTATGGCCGTCATGTTGAGTTCCAGGTGTTGCGAATTGACCTCGTTCAGAGTCGTACCGAGGTCCGAGTGTTCTTTGCCAATCACCACGATCGTATCGGTCCAGTTGCGGCCGATCATGTCGGCGTTCAGGTTGGCAACGATGTTCTCGCGCGGCACACCAGGATTCAGCGCGAAGTAGTCGCTCCCCCACAGTCCCTTCTCTTCGCCACTCACCGTCACGAAGATGATCGAACGCCGTGGCCTGGGATTCACCATGGAGAACGCCTCGGCTAGTTCGACGATCCCGATCGTTCCCGAGGCATCGTCATCTGCCCCGTTGCAGATTCCGTCACCCTCGACTTCACGACACCCGCCCTCCGTTGACGTTCCAACGTGGTCCATGTGAGCACTGAACACGACGTACTCGTTCTTGAGTTCCGGATCACTGCCTTCGAGAATGCCCACCGTATTCGGAGTGGGCAGGACGTCTTCAACGCCGTAGATCGTTTTGATCGTGATTGAGAGATCGGAAAGTTCCCGCACCTGCATGGCGCCGGAATCCGCACGGAGATCTTCTAGCGACATGCCGTGCGCGGTCAACACTGGGGCCATCATCGCATCCTTCACCTCGACCACGGGAAACACATCACTGCTGTTGCCGCCCCAATCGGGAGACACGCGGAAGCGATCCTCTCGGGATAGTTGGTTCGCCCACTGCTCGGTCGCCTCTCCCGTCACGACGATGGCACCCGCCGCATTCTGAACGGACTGCAACAACGCACGCGCCGAGCGCCGCGTACTCCGCCCTCCGGTCGGGACGATCACAATGACTGTCATACCGTCTACTGAGAGCTCCGTTACCTCGCCCTGGGTGGGCCGGCCCCACACGACGGCGACTTGGGCATTTACGCCCGCGTTGCCCGTGACCCCCTGCCACCAAGACGCGTCAGTCCCTAAGCGCCAGGTTGGTCCACCCTCGATGGCAACACTGGAAGCCGTCAAATCCAGTTGCGTACGCTTGAGCGGATAGTGCTGGATGTATGATCCGCTGTCGCCACCGGGTTCGAGCCCGTAGGATTGGAATTGGTCCGCGATCCAGGCCGCGGTCATATCGAGCCCCGGGCTCGGCGTGTTACGCCCTTGCATCGAGTCATGGGCTATGACCCCGATCTTCGCCCTAATGTCCTCCGGGGTGATGGAATTCACGGCAGAGGAGACGTCTTGGGCAGAGAGGGTGGGCGCGAAAAGAAGCAAAGCAAATGCGATGTTCAGTTTCTTCATCATAGTTCCTTCATAGAATGCTGGGTGCTCGAGGCTGGCCGCTGGCCACCCGTCCCTGAGCTATCGGCTATCGACTATCGACCGGTTAACAAACATACCGCGGCCACCAGAATCCTGTTGCCCTGCCTTGCGCGCGTCGGGGCCTCTACCCCAAACTCCGTAGCAGCTTCAACAAAGGATCCTGGGTGCAGCGATATTCTTGGAACAAACTACGCTTGCGGTATGAAGAATCTGTGAAGCGTCTTCGACCGAACACAGTGGCCACTGCTGCGATACTCCTTTGGGCATCCGGCGGCTCCACATTCACAAGCGCGGCCAACTGATGCACCTTTCGGGTCATCGCATCCTGATCACGGGCGGGAGTGTCGGTATCGGCTTCGCGCTCGCCAAAGCGTTTCACGAACGCGAGAACCAGATCACCATTAGCGCGCGGCGCGACGGGCCACTCGAGGATGCGGCGAGTCGGCTCCCCGGCGTTCATACCGTTGTCGCCGACATGACGAAGGAAGAGGACCTTCGCCAATTGGTGGAGGCAGCGGTCAACCGGATGGGCGGCATCTCGATTCTCGTCAATAACGCTGGCCTGCAATGGAACGACCGGTACGGCGAGGACGACGCCGACACGGTACTGGATCATGTCGACAGTGAGATCGGGACCAACTTCACCGGCGCCGTCAAGCTGACGACCTTGGCGCTCCCGTTTCTCAAACGGGAAGAAGTAGCGGCTATCGTCAACGTCTCTTCGGTACTGGCTATCGCGCCCAAGGCCAGCGCCCCAGTTTACTGCGCGACCAAGGCGGCCGTGCACTCTTTCACAATGGCGCTGCGATACCAACTCGAAGCATCGGCGCCAAACATTGCAGTGTTCGAGGTCCTTCCGCCCGGTGTGGACACGGCGATGACGGCGGGACGCCAATTCAAGAAGATGTCACCGGACGCGTTGGCATTGACTTTGATGAACGGGTTGGCACGTGATAAATTGGAGATTCTCCCTGGGCAGACACGGTTGCTGGCGACGCTGCACAGCATCAGCCCGAAGGCAGCGTACCGAGCGATGAAAACGAGATAACAAGGCGGGAACATGCGACGTTGGGCGTTGGCGTTGGTCATTCTTGCAATCGGATGTACGTCAGACGAGCAACCGGCGACAGAGGAAGCTGCGGACGATGCACCGATCACTGTCGTCTTCGAGACGAACCTCGGCGAGATCGTGGTCGAAATGGATTCAGAGCATGCCCCGGAGACAGTGCGCCACTTCATGACGCACGTACGCTCCAAATTCTATGATGGCGTCGTTTTCCATCGAGTGGAGCCGGGGTTCGTCATTCAGGCCGGCGGTTGGCAACCGGACGGACGGGAACGCAACACCAGCGCCTTTCCTGTGGCAAACGAGAATCCTACTGGCCAAACGAACGCGCGCGGCACCCTTTCCATGGCGCGAACTTCGGACCCTCATAGTGGCTTGGTCGACTTCTTCATCAATCTCGTCGATAACGCGGGCCGACTCGATTTTCGAGATTCCACCACGGCGGGATTCGGGTACGTGGTCTTCGGTACGGTAACGTCCGGCATGGATGTGGTGGACTCGATCGCAAGAATCCCTACTGCCAGTCGAGGACGCGGACGGCGCTCCTATCCCGTCGAGGACGTGATTATTGGGAGGGTCTATGTGAGGGACGCGCCCGTTCCCTAGATCAGGCCACGCTCGCGGACGCTGACCGGCGCCGGCCCCGCACCGCCCACACCCATTTGTGCATCTCCATTGCAACGAAGATGCTCAACGCAAGCGCCCACAATGAGGCCAAGGTTGTTAGGCTGAGAGGCTCAACCTGCAGGACTCTCTGTCCCAGCGGCACGAACATCGTGCCGAGATGAATCGACAATGCGAGGACCGCGCCGCCGAGCAGAATCGGGCTGCGGAAAGGCGACAATAGCAGCGCGGATTTCGTCTCAGACCGACAATTCCCAATATGAACATTCTCGAACAACACCATGAGCATCAACAGGCCATTGCGTGCCGCAACTTCAGTCCAACCAGTATGTAACATCCACCAAAAAGCACCAAAGCCGACCAAACCCATGACCACCGCAGCGACGATCGTTCGCTCGATCATCAGGCGATTGAAGATGTGTTCTGACGGCGGCCTCGGAGCCTGTCTTAGGACATCTCCTTCACTCGGCTCAAACGCCAGAGCCACGTCCTGAATACCGTTGGTGACGAGGTTCAACCAAAGCAGTTGTACCGGCAGAAGCGGAAGTGGTAAGCCTGCCAACAATGCCAGGACCACCAAAACAACCTCCGCGGCCCCGGTCGAGATCAGCAGATAGATCACCTTCCGAACGTTGTCGTACGCCACACGACCCTCTTCGATACCGGCGACGATCGTGGCAAAGTTGTCATCACTGAGGACCAGGTCGGCAGCCTCGCGCGCCACATCCGTTCCCGACTTGCCCATTGCCACACCAATGTTGGCAGCACGTAGCGCTGGCGCATCGTTGACGCCATCACCGGTTACGGCGACGAAGTGACCGACTCGGCGGGCCGCCTCAACCAGTTCCAGTTTCTGATGAGGAGCGACACGCGCAAAGACGAGTGCCGTCTCGATCGCCTCATCCATTTCTGCCGGTGACATCTCAGCCAGTTCGCTGCCCGTAACCACCTGATGGGATTCACTCGCCAGACCAAGGTCCTTTGAAATCGCAAGCGCCGTCACCGGGTGGTCACCGGTGATCATGCAGGTACGAACGCCCGCGTCGCGGCACGCGCTGACGGCGTCCTGCACTCCTGGCCTCAACGGATCGATCATCCCGACAAACCCCAACAGGGTAAGGTTGGATGGTTCCGGAGCGGCTTGTGCAGGATCGAGTTGACCAGGTGCCGTGCCTTCGGCCAACGCTAGTACTCTGTAACCCTGTTGGGCCATGGACTCGGCGAGTCGATGCATCTCTTCGAGCTGGTGCGATCCCTCGTTCGTGTGCGACCCAATCCCAAAATCGCACATTGCCAACACTCTTTCCGGTGCGCCCTTCACAAGCACTTCGGTAGTTCCATCCGCCCGATGGTATGACGCGGCAAACTGTCGCTCCGGTTCGAATGGGATCTCGTTCACTTGCGAATGACTCGCCAAGCTGACCTCGCGAGTCCAGCCGAGTTTGTGGGCCATGGCGAGCAAGGCAAGATCAACGGCGTCACCGCGCCAAACCCATTCGCCGTTCCGGCGATGCAGGTCTCCCTCGTTGCACAAGACGGCGACAATCGCGAGACGGTCAAGCACCGGTTGGCTGCCTGTCTCGACCGTCTGCCCATTAAGCATGACCTGACCTTCCGGAGCGAATCCTTCGCCGCTGACTTCCAGCCGTTCGCCGGTCGGAAGTCTGATCTCTCGCACCGTCAACTCATTGCAGGTCAAGGTACCGGTCTTGTCGCTCGCGATCAGCGTGCAGCTTCCCAAACCCTCCACGGCGGCAAGCCGACGAACGATCACCCCGCGGCGGGCCATCCGCGTAGTCCCGATGGCCAATGCTACCGTCAAGGCGACCGGCAGCCCCTCCGGAATGGCCGACACTGCCAAAGCAATCGCAAAGAGAAACATCTCGTGAACGCTGTGGTTGCGAAGCACCACACCGAGCACAGCCACCGCGCCAGCAGCGGCCAGGACCGCCGCAGCCACGACCCGGGTAAAGCGCTCCAAGCGCTCGATCAGTGGCGGCTTTCCACCCGTTGTACTCAAAACATCCAATGCCAACTCGCCTACATGCGTGGCCGGGCCGGTTGCCACGACCAGGCCTTGGGCACGACCATGTGCAACGATGGAACCGGCAAAGGCCATGTTCCGTCGATCACCGACGGGCGTCGGCGCGTCCCCCTTCCACGTGGGATCTTTCGACACCGCTAACGATTCGCCCGTCAAGAGTGACTCGTCGATTTCAAGTCCGTGCGCGGAAACGAGACGCAAGTCTGCCGGCACACGGTTGCCGGACTCCAGCCAAACGGTATCACCGGGCACGACGTTCTCGGCTTCGATTTCACAGACCTCACCGTCTCTCACGACGGTAGCGCGGATTTGCAGCAGCTGCTGCAACGCTTGGGTGCTCTTCTCGGCACGCCACTCCTGATAGCCGCCGATCAGAGCATTGAGGCCGAGCACAGCCGCGATGAACACCGCGTCGGTCGGCTCGCCGATCGCGAGCGAAACTACTGCAGCGACGCCGAGAAGGTAGATCAACGGACTGCGGAACTGACGCAGAACGATCTGCCACCCCGTCGGCGACGCTGCATGCGGCAACAAATTCGGCCCAAAACTCCCAAGTCGCGCGCGGGCTTCCGAGCCGCTCAGACCACCGGGAGCCGCATTCAATGCTTGCTCGAGCGCTGGCATATCGAGTGCATGCCAAGCGTGGATCTGTGGCGATTGGTGATTCATTGTGTTCATCTGCTACCCGAGCGGCCTTCCGCCTTCAAAAGGCCGCGGCGAAGCCAAGGATGAGTTTCAGACTCTGATAGGTGAGTTTCGCCGTTGGCGATTCGCCCGGAGCCACGAACGGCTTGCGGATCTCTTTCGCTTCCCCATCCATACGCCAATCCCACCGTGAGGTCCACCCTGCCGACTGAGAATGCAAATCCACCCGTCACATGTAGAATGTCCCATTGGGCCAACGCCACGGTGATCACCTCATCGTCGTCTTCGGGCAGTGCCGACCGATCGACAAAGAACGCGCCATAGAAGTGAAACCAGTCTCGGAACTGCCGTTCTAACCCCAGCCCCCAATTGAGCACGGGCTTCAATTCGTAGTTCACGTCGACCGACAAGGTATCGCCGCTCGTCTGGCCCACGAAGTCCGCCGCGTCCAGGATCATGTATTCGTCGATGCCGCCGTTCCACTCGGCGGTCCCATAGAAAGTCGTAGCACCGACTGAATACGATGCGCCGAGTGCGACGGCAGGAGCCGACTTATACGAGGACGTGAGGTCCTTCTGCGACGTGGCCTCGAGACTCGCGACGAAGGTGCTATCAACTGGAGAGATCGCGGTGGTGCCCTTGTTCACCAAGACCTCCCCTTTGCCCCCCAGATTTACGCTCGGCGTCGTGAAGGTGACGCCGAAGGTAAAAGGCGATAGGTCAACTTCTACGCCCAGCTTCGACAACAACCTGACGTTCCAATAGCTGAACTCCGTGACATCGAGGTTCGTCAATCCTGTGCTCTGCGGCGTCGCGATCTGCTGGATTGTTTGCGATCGACCGCTCTGACTGCGAACGGCCATGTAGGCGCTCACGCCAACCCCCACCCGGGACCCAGCTTGGAAGGCCCAAGTGGGTCCTAACCATCCCTCGTTGAGCCGAAAGGTGCCGCTCGACTCCAACGCCGAGGACCCCGTTCCGGGCGTTCCCGCAACCTGCTCAGCCGTCGGGATACGGGTCGCCGATGCTTCGATACTCGA
>JBDHLU010000055.1:0-19701 GCA_039656555.1 Gemmatimonadota bacterium
GGTGATCTCGGCCTCCCGGTTCCCCAACAACGGTTGGTTTATTCCGAGGATCGCGCTGAGCGCGCGGCCAAGCGGATTGGATACCCTGTGGTGGTGAAGCCGTTCAATGCGAACCATGGTCGCGGAGTTTCGCTCAATCTCAATGACGCTGAGCATGTGCGCATGGCGTTCACCCAGGCTCGTGAGTTCAGTCGCGGTGTGATCGTCGAGTCGTTCGTCACAGGATTTGATCACCGTATTCTTACGGTGAACGGCGAGGTCGTTGCGGTGGCGAAGCGCGTTCCTGGGCACGTCGTTGGGGATGGCAAGCGCACGATCGAGGCGTTGGTCGAAGAGGTGAACGCGGATCCCCGCCGCGGGATCGGTCACGAAAAGATCCTCACCCGGATAGAGTTCGACTTCCAGGCCGACCGGTTGTTGTCATTGTTGGGCTACACGAAGGAGACCGTGCCCGAGGCGGGAGAGGTGGTGTACCTCAGGTCGACCGGAAACCTCTCGACCGGTGGCACTTCAGTCGACGTTACCGACACCATCCATCCGGACAACAAGGCGATGGCAGAACGGGCGGCTAAGGCGATCGGCCTGGATGTCTCCGGCGTGGATTTTCTCACCGAGGATATCACGAAGTCGTACAAAGAGGCGGGGGGAGCGATTTGCGAGGTCAACGCTGCGCCCGGATTCCGCATGCACACGAATCCGAGCGAAGGCGAGCCTCGGGACGTTGCCGGTCGAGTTATGGATATGCTGTTTCCACCTGGGTCGCCGGCGAGGATTCCCATTCTTTCCGTGACCGGGACCAATGGAAAGACCACGACCGTGCGCATGTTGGCCCACATTTACAAACTCGCGGGGCACACCGTTGGGTTGTCAACGACTGACGGCGTGTATTTCGATGGTCAACGTACTCTCGAGGGAGACATGACTGGGCCCGTCGCGGCCCGGATCGTACTGCGCGATCCATCGGTCGATGTGGCGGTGCTGGAGACTGCGCGAGGCGGGTTGCTTCGTGCCGGTATGGGATACAAGAAGTGCAACGTGGGGGCCTGCCTGAACGTGAAGGCCGACCACCTTGGGCTCAAGGGCATCGATACGCTGGAGCAACTCGCAGAAGTGAAACGCGTGGTCATCGAGATTTCCAAGGATACGGCGGTTCTCAACGCGGATGATCCGCTCTGCCTCAAGATGGCGGACTACACCGACGCCACGCACCTTTGCTACGTCACGATGAATCCTGGGCACACGTTGGTGCGGGAGCATATTGGTGCGGGTGGCCGAGCGGTGGCGTTGGAAGAGGGCATGCAAGGTCACATGATCACGATCTACGACGGGGGCTCACACATTCCGTTGCTCTGGGCGCATCTCATTCCGGCGACACTCGAAGGCAAGGCTCTGCACAACGTGCAGAACGCGATGTTTGCCGCAGCGATCGCGTTCAGTGCCGGGGTAAAGCTCGAAGACATCAGACACGGGCTTCGTACGTTCGACTCGACTTTCTTCCAAGCTCCCGGCCGGTTGAACATCTACAACGAACATCCGTTTACGGTGCTGCTCGACTACGCGCACAACCCCCACGCGATGGAGCAGATATGTAGTCTCGTAAGCCGTATGGATGTGCAGGGTCGGCGTATTGGTGTGTTGTCAGCACCTGGTGATCGTCGGGACGACGATATCCAAGACATCGCCCGGCTTGCGGTTGGAGTGTTCGATCAGTTCGTGTGTCGCCGGGACGATGGGTTGCGTGGTAGGGAGTCAGACGAAGTACCCTTGCTCCTCCGCCAAACATTGATGGACGAGGGAGTCGACAGCGCGAACATCCAAGTTGTTCCCGATGAAGCCACGGCTGTCGACACAGCACTGCGCATGGCGGAGTCGGGTGACCTACTCGTGCTGTTTGCCGACGCCCTTGACCGGACATGGGAACAGATTGTTGGGTTCGAGAGTGCGGCCGAACCAGTTTCGGCTCAGACCTCGGGTGTGGGTGCGGTTCCGCTTCCTGTAGTGCCGGATCTCCAAATCAATATGGGCGATCTCGTTCGCGACGAACGCGGTGTGCGATTGGCCCGCGACCTCGAAGACTGATTGATCCGCGACTCCCGGCGTCTACCCGGCCCTAATCTGATGACGGCGGTGCCCGCTGCCGTTCTCGATGTCACGCTGACGACGGCTGATGCCGACCATGCAATCGCAACATGGGAACGATATGCTCGGGCCATTCTGCACGCGATTGGTTGGGAAGAAGAAGCGACTGTCACACGGCGGTATGCCAACGGAGCGAGCTTGGTGATTACGGCACCGGTCGACGCCCTGTACGCGGCGACCGAGGTGAACGAGTGGGCGTGGGAAGCGACGGCGGCTGAGTTGGCTTCGGCATCGATTCCGTCGGTTGACCTCGCGGCCGAACGCCTCCGCCGAGCGATTGCTGACGAACGCAACCCTGCACTGCTCGCCATGAAGGATGCGGCCGCGCGTCTCGATGTGGCGTTTCTTTGGGATGACGACCACGTATCGATCGGAATGGGAACAGGGTCGCTTACGTGGGAAGCTCGAGCAGTTCCAGATCCCGATTCCGTCGATTGGTCGAGTGTCCACGACGTTCCAGTGGTGCTGGTTACCGGAAGTAATGGCAAGACGACGACCGTGCGGCTGTTAGGTGCGATCGCGCGTGAGGCGGGCAAGGTTGCGGGGCTCACCTCGACGGATGGAATTTACATCGATCATGAATTGGTGGATGCCGGTGACTGGTCGGGGCCGGGCGGCGGGCGCACGGTCCTTCGGGAAAGGCGCGTGGAAGTTGCTATTCTTGAGACTGCTCGTGGTGGGATATTACGACGAGGGTTAGGTGTTGACCGCGCGGACGCCGCCATGGTTACCAACGTTGCAGCGGATCATCTTGGCGAATGGGGGGCTGATGATGTGGGGGCCATTGCGGATGCGAAGCTCGTGGTTCGGCGCGCCTTGTCACCCGAAGGCATTCTCGTATTGAACGCCGACGATGAAGCACTGGTCGCACATGCGTCTCAGTTGGATAGGCCCGTTACATGGATGTCGCTCGATCCAATGCACATCTTGCTGGCTCGAGGGTTGGCCGAGGGGCTCTCGACGTATACGGTAGACAACGAGGAGTTCTTGCGCCGCACTCCTAAGGGGACCGACGCCGTTCTCTCGGTGAACGATGTGCCGATCACCATGAACGGTGCAGCACGTCACAATGTTTACAATGCGCTGGGTGCCGTCGCTCTGGGAACCGCGTTGGGATTCACCGATGCAGAGATCGCGGCTGGATTATGCAGCTTCTCGGGCTCTGCCGAGGAGAATCCGGGGCGTGGAAATTTCTATGAGTTCAGAGGCGTCCGTGTGCTGGTAGATTTTGCCCACAACCCGCATGGGATGGATGCGCTAGTCGACATGGTACGGCGAATCCCCGCGGAACGGCGACTGGTGCTGATTGGGCAGGCCGGCGATCGGGACAATGAATCGATTCGTGCGTTCGTGCGATCGATGTGGGCGCTCGAGCCGGATCGCGTTCTCGTTAAGGAGATGCGAAAGTACCTCCGAGGCCGCCAAGAGGGTGAGGTGCCCGATTTGATCGAGCAGGAGCTGCGGGCATGCGGGGCAAACACCGAACAGCTCGAACGGGTGGACACCGAATGGCAGGGCGTTCGTGCGGCACTCGCCTGGGCTCGGCCCGGGGACTTCCTGTTCCTGCCGATTCACGCCGACCGAAACCTGGTACTCCAATTGATGGAGCGATTGAAGCGGGTCGATTGGGTACCGGGCAGTCCGGTACCGGTCCGGGATTAGTCGTTCTCCGGCCACGGTCGTTCGACGACACGGCCGATCGGTTCGCGCTGCTGAACCATTCTGAATGCTTCCCGGGTCACGAGATTGAAGCGTTGGCCGGGAGCGAGGAAGTAGAACATTCCACCCGAGTCGATCTGGCGATTGTGGTCGTAGATCGCGACGTACCCTTGACCCATCACGACGAACTCATCTCCGTTCACCACGATCGCAGTATTCTCGTCGATTCCGATGCCCAACAGGTCGGGGTGCGCGGCGATGATCTCGAGAAGGTCGAATTGACGATTCCTTCGGAGGAGGTGTTGATCGATCGCCGCGTTCTTTAGGAATCCCATGCCCTCAACATGGTCGCCCATCATGATGGTATTGGTGCGAGAGTCACCACGGGCGAGGTAGGACCCCTGAATGGTGGCCCCGGCAGACGAACCTCCGATCACACCACCCCGTTCGAGGACTTGCCACAATTCGTGGTGGACTTTGGTGTTGAGGTACGCGTCGGTGAGTCGCCACTGCCGACCGCCGCCAAACCAGACGCCACGGGCCCGCTTGAGCGGCTCCACGAATTCATCGGTGTTGGCCACGGTTGGGTCGGTGGTATGGAGTACCGTGAGGTTGGTCGCACCCGCCTCTTTGAACATGCGGAGTCCGGACCAATACTCGTCGTACGTTTCGCCACCACCAGCGGTCGGAATTGCGACGATTGGCGCGTCTGGGCCGCCCGCTAGTCTGATAAACCGATTCACGATCGCGGTGTCACGCATCGCGCCGCCCACGATCACGAGAGATCCGTTAGCCGGGCCAATCTCCTGGCCCTGGGTCGGGGCGGGAATCAGAAAGACACACACGGCAACGGTGCGGATACAGACGTACTTCATGACGTTTTCCTCGATGTTTGTCGCTCGAAGTATCGGAGTGATTCCGTGCCAGGGCAAGGTGGTTCGCTCAGAGTCTCCCTACGCGGTACTTTCTACCGAATCATGACCACACTCAGCGTCTGCCGAACCCCACCGGTTTTCCTTCTGCCGGACCGAAACAAGGAACAGCTTAGGTGAGCGAGGTCGTCGGCCGGCTCACCCTGGCGCTCGGAGACCGCTACGCGGTAGAGGCGGAATGTGGGCGTGGCGGAATGGCGACCGTCTATCGGGCGCGCGATCTTCGGCACGAGCGCCTTGTGGCGGTTAAGGTGCTGCGTCCGGAAGTGAATCTCATAGCTGATCGATTCAAGCGTGAGATCAAGTTGGCGGCCGGACTTCGCCACCCGCACATCCTCCCGGTGCATGACTCGGGGAACGCGGAGGGGTTGCTCTACTACGTAATGCCGTTTGTCGAAGGCGAAACGCTGCGCCAGCGCATCGATCGCCTGGGCCGCCTCTCCATCGACGACGCCCTTGAGATAATCACCGAGGTCGCCGACGCGCTATCCTACGCGCATCGGCAAGGGATCATCCACCGGGATATAAAACCCGCAAACATTCTCCTCGAAGAAGGACACGCCATCGTGGCTGACTTCGGGGTGGCCTTGGCGATTGGGGCTGAGGGTAAGGAGAAGATTACGGGTACGGGGCTTACGATCGGGACACCCACCTACATGAGCCCGGAACAGATTGAAGCCGTGAGTCATGTCGATGGACGGGCTGATACCTATGGGCTAGCGTGTGTTGCCTTCGAGATGCTCACCGGGCATCCGCCCTTCTCCGGTCCCACCCCGTTGGCCATCCTGTCAAAGCGCTTTACGCAACCCGTCCCATCCGTCACCTCGTTTCGTGACGACGTTCCGGTGGGTGTCGACGCGGTACTCTCCAAAGGGCTCGCTCTCGAGCCAGACCAACGACCGAAGACTGCGAATGAGTTCGCCGCGGCGCTGCGTGAGGCGGCCCAACAGCCTCCGATCTCGACTGGTGATCGTGTCCGTCCGGTGCCTGGGCCATCCATCGCCGTTTTGCCCTTTGCCAATCTCTCTGCAGACCTAGAGAACGAGTACTTCTCCGACGGCATCACGGAGGATGTCATCAATGCACTGAGCAAGATCTCTGCGCTTCGTGTTGCGTCGCGGACATCTGCGTTTGTCTTCAAAGGCGTATCCGAAGACATCCGCAGTATTGGTCGCCAGCTCAACGTCGCCACCCTGTTGGAAGGTAGTGTACGGCGCGCCGGAACCAGGCTCCGTGTTACGGCGCAGCTCATCGACGTGAGAACAGGGTACCACCTCTGGTCGGAGCAATACGATCGCGAGATGCACGACGTATTCGCGATTCAAGACGAGATCTCCCGGGCCATCGTCGGCACGCTAAAGGTGAAACTAGTTCAGTCGAGCGATGAACACCTCGTCACTCGGCATACGGACAACATCGAGGCATACAATCTGTACCTGAAGGGGCGGTACTTCTGGAATCTCCGTGGTGCCGGCCTGAATCGCGCAGCGGAATACTTTAGGAAGGCGATCGACGAGGACCCGGAATTCGCTCTGGCACATTCAGCGCTCGCCGACACCCAGAGCTTGTTCGGGTGGTATCGTGCGGTTCCCCCCAAGGAGGCGTTTCCCAAGGCCAAAGCACAAGCGCTCGAGGCGATCGAACTCGACGACGACCTTGCCGAGGGGCATACGTCGCTGGCTTTCGTGTTGATGATGCATGATTGGTCGTGGAAGGATGCAGAGCGGGAATTTCTCCGGGCCCTCGATCTCAATCCGGGCTATCCCACCGCACACCACTGGTATGCTGAGTTCTTGATGGTAATGGGGCGAATCGAAGAGGCTATCTCCCATTCCAAGCGGGCCGTCGAACTCGATCCTCTAGGGCTCATTGTTCATGTACTGCTCGGCATGGCTTACCATTTCGCGCGCCGAAATGAAGAGGCTGTGGATGAACTGACCAAGGTGCTCGAGATGGAACCAGCGTATCAACCAGCCTTCATCTGGCTTGGGCAGGCCTATCTCCAGCTTGAGCAATACGTCGAAGCAGTTGAGACGTTCAAGACTGAGGTCGAACTATCACCGCAACGGTCGACCACGCGCGCCTACCTCGCAGCAGCCCATGCGTTTGCCGGTGAAGAAGATGAGGCAAGGCAGCTGCTCGGCGACTTGGAAGCGAGATCTGCTGATGGGTACGTATCGGCATTCGATTTTGCAATCGTGTACTTCGCCCTCGAGGAAGACGACGTCGGTTTCGAGTGGATGGACAAGGCGGTCGAGGAGCGGGCTCCGTGGCTCACATGGTTGGCGGTAGATCCGATGTTCGATCGTGTTCGTAAGGATCCGCGGTTCGCCGCCTTGCTCGAGCAGCTTCAACTTGCGTAGCAGTTGGATGGCTAGCGTCCCACCGACGCGGTGATGAAGTCGTCTCCAAGAATCCGATCGAGCGCCGTAACGAGGCGTTCGGCGTCTCGTGCATCGAAAACCATCGGCGGCTTGAACTTGAGTACGTTGTTGTCGGGTCCGTCGGTACTCAACAGGATCCGTTCGGCACGTAGTCGCTCGATTATATAACGCGCCTGCGTGCCGGCCGGCGATCGCGTGTCGCGATCACGCACGAGTTCGATACCGAGGAAGAAACCACGTCCTCGTACTTCGCCAATGATGGTATGCTTCTCCGCCAACTCCGACAGCGCCAACTTGAGGTCGCTGCCGATCCTGTGGGCATTTCGCTGTAGATCCCCTTCACGAATCACTTCCAATACGGCTAGGCCCGCGGCGCACGAAACCGGGTTGCCCCCAAACGTGTTGAAGTACTCCATTCCGTTCGCAAACGCGTCAGCGACCGCTCGCGTCGTGACCACGGCACCAAGAGGATGTCCGTTGCCAATGGGTTTCCCCATGGTCACTATGTCGGGCATGGCATCCTGTGTTTGGAAGCCCCAAAAGTGTGATCCCATCCGCCCAAAGCCGACCTGAACCTCGTCGGCTATGCAGAGCGCGCCTGCCGCTCGGGCTCCGTCGAATGCGTGGCGCAAGTAATGGAGCGGCGGTTCGATCTGCCCACCGCAGCTTAGCAGACTCTCGGCGATGAATGCTGCAGGTTCTTGCCCCGCCGAACCCATAGCGTGAACGGCACGTGTGACGTAGGCGGCGTACTCTTCGGCCGAGTCGGCCCCAGGGTGCAAACCGCGGTACGGATCCGGCATCGGGATCGTGTAGACGTGGGGCTGCTGTCCGGCACCACCAGGGCCCGCAAACTTGTAAGGGCTCGCATCGATCAACGACTGCGTGTGACCGTGGTATGCGCCGTCGATGACAATTATGCCGCGTCGTCCCGTCACCGTCCGTGCGATCCGCAACGCCAGGTCGTTTGCCTCGCTTCCCGAATTCACGAAGAAGCACACGGTAAGGTCGGAGGGTAGCCGGGCGGTTAATTGTTCTGCGTATCGCACGATATTGTCGTGCAGATATCGCGTGTTCGTGTTGAGCACTGCTGCTTGACGCTGGGTGACTTGAACGACCTTGGGGTGACAGTGGCCGACGTGGCACACGTTGTTGACGCAGTCGAGGTAGTCGCGCCCCTCGACGTCATAGAGCGTGACGCCACGTCCCCGCACGATGTGGAGGGGCTCGGCATACCAAAGGCTTAGGGACGGACCAATCAGGGCGCGACGCTGGTCGAGTAGCGCCCGTTCGCCCACTCCACTGTCGTACTGGACATTTTTCTCCAACCCGAGAATCAGATTCGGATCGGGACACAATGCGGTCCAGACGTCTCGTTCGTCGGGCGGTGCCACGCCTGGAAAATCGCCTGCCATCCCAAGCAGATCGGTGATGATCTGAAAATGTAGGTGCGGCGGCCAGTTGCCGTTTTCTTGGAACGTCCCCAACTCGGCAAAGGCCTGTCCTGCGCTCACGTTGTCACGGCGGGCAAGCTGGGTGAGCACGGATCGACTCAGATGTCCGTACAGCGTGTAGAACAGTGGGCCGTCTCGTGGTTCGTGGCGGAGAATGACTGTGGGGCCATAGTCGAGTAGGCCGGGATTTTCTTGCACGCTTTCGACGATGCCGTCTAGTGGCGCACGGACCAATGTTCCCGCAGGCACGAATAGATCGACCGCGATGTGAATGGTTCGTCGGTCTCCGTCGGCGTCGGAGAATCCATCGCTCGTATACCACAGTCGCGGTTCGTTGTACCGGCCTATGCCGATGGCGGCATCCACCCTCGTTATCTCACCGAAGAGCACGTCGGACAGATCGTTGGTACCCGCCATGGCTATTGGATCAGGCAGCAACATGCTACCGACACTCAGGTCGAGTATCATGGTTGATGCTGATCTCGGATCCGGATCAACGACCGCTGCGAACTCTTCGCGGTGTTCGCGTAACCACCGGCTCAGCGGTCGCACATTTGGGAGCGCCGTAAACTCACCCGTTCGCACGCGGAGGAACGCCCGTGCAAACTGGGAGTCGATCGTCGTGAGTCGCTCCAAGGTACGCCACGCTGGGTCCTCACTCACGCGCAGGTAGTCATCATTCGGGTACTCGGTTCTTCGCGCGGCCGATAGGCAAACACTCACAGCGAGCCGAGCACAGGCGAGCGGGAACAAGAGGTCGATCTCGCGGTCGGTGATGGGGTGGGTCCGGTGATAACCGGCCGTGACTGCAGATGCGGCGGCGAGGGGCTTTTGTTTCCCGAGCATCACGTAGGCCATCGCGATGGCCAAGTCACAGATCGTGTAACTCTCGACCATATCACCAAAGTCGATGAAGCCGGACACTTCACGGGTCTTAGAAGGGTCGACATTGACCAGGATGTTGTAGTCGTTCGCGTCGTTGTGAATGACGCTGCGTCGCAGTTCACCCAAGGCGGGTTCGACCGCGCGGTCCCACAGGCGGACGACGTGGTCGATAATGCCCTGTCGTTCCGGTTCGGTTACGGACGCACGGTGTTGTTCGATCACGACGCGCGCACGGGCCAGGTCCCAGAGGAACTCGCGTTTGGTGGCTTCGTGTCCGAAGTCGGCAAGCGCGCCATCGAGCGTGCCTAGGCCCGCACCGAGATTGTCCAACAAATAGGCGGAGTGTGGCGCCGCCTTGGCGAGTACCTTGCCCGGAAGGTGTGTCATCACCCTGGCGAAATGCTCGGTGCCGTCCGATGCCGCGACTTTGACTATTGTATTGCCATCACTCGCATTCAGTATCTTGGCAATTGGCAGGGACGGTGCACGGTCGGCAATCCACGCGAGAGCGGCGTTCTCGCAATCCAGTTGCGAGATGCGCTCCGCCTCCGACGAGATCTTGAGGATGAATGCCTCACCGGCCTCCGTCGTGACCTTGAAATTGCGATCTCGTTCGCCGGGGAGATCGGTGACGATGCCGGTTACGCCAAAATGTTGTTCGGCGATATGCGCGGCGTCGCCGAGCGAAAAGGTAGGGCGGCGAATCGTGACATCGAGCATGAGGAGGAATGTAGGGCGGGCTCGCATCGGCCGCGATAGTCGAGTGAAACCGGGTGCAACCCACGCCGTACGGTCACCGATCAACGGCGAATGGAATCTGGGAGAGAACTGTGAAAGTTTGGAACGGATTGGTGGGGGGCCTCATCACGGTGATGGCCTGTGCGCCATCGACAACCTGGGTGCTCGAGAACGTCACGGTAGTGAACGTCGAGGATGGATCGCTCCTCGAGAACGTAGCCATCGTGATCGATGGGTCGCGGATTGTGGAGGTCGTTGAAGCCGGTGCACCACATAGCGGCGTCGTTGTCGACGGTCGTGGGGCCTATGTGATTCCCGGATTGTGGGACATGCACGTGCATCTGGATGATGCCACGGAGCAGGCGCTTCCGGTACTTGTGGCCAATGGGGTTCTGGCCGTTCGAGACATGGGTGGGTTCCTGGAGCCGGTAGACAGCATGCGTGAGCATGTAGCCACCAAAGCCACAGTGGGCCCCCAGATCCTCCGTTCAGGCCTGGTTCTCGACGGCGACAAGGGATTCGACGATCGAATCGTCGTCGAGACCGAGGAGGAGGGTCGCGAGGCGGTACGTGCGCAGGTGGCGCGCGGGGTCGATCATATCAAGATCCACAATCAGCCGGGACGAGACGCGTACTTCGGTTTAGTCGATGAAGCGCGCAAGCTCGGCATCCCCGTGGTTGGACACATCCCGATCTCCGTAACGCCATACGAGGCCGCTAGTTCCGGTCAAGCTACCGTAGAGCATATCGCGACCATTTTCGAGGGCACCTTGATGGGCTCGATTCGCGATCCCTTGCAACAACTGGCGTTCATGCAGGAGTGGGTCGGCAATGGGGCAGACAGCCTCGGCCGGGCGTTTGCGGCTGGGGGTGCGTGGTTTGACCCCACGCTGTACGCGTACATATTGCGCGGAGATCGAGAGGCCATGCTCGGTCCCCCCGATGCGAGGCTCGCATACGTGCCGCGGTCTCTGCTCGACTACTGGGATGCAACCTTTCCGGTGCAGCCCATCGATACCATGGAACGCGTAATCGAGTTCCGGCGCCTGGGGGGCGAGTTGTTCTCCGCCGTGGTGGGGACATTCTTCGAGCAGGGTGTGGGGATTCTCGCTGCGACCGATCTCGCTGCGCGAGGCATCATCCCTGGGTTCAGTTTGCACGATGAGTTGGCCACCCTGGTAGCGGCGGGTCTGCCACCCAGTGAGGCTCTCAAGGCCGCGACGCTCAATCCGGCGATCTATCTTGGTGCAACCGATTCTCTGGGGACCGTGAAGGCTGGCCGGATCGCCGACCTCGTGCTGCTCGAGGCGAATCCGATCGAGGACATTACGAATACCACGACGATCCAAGGCGTAGTGCTTCGGGGAGAGTACCTGGATAGATCGGTGTTGGATTCGATTTTGCGATCGATAGCCGATAGAGCAGTGGGATAGTGGGCGATCCCGCCACACCACTATTCATTAAGAAATCTTTATTTTTCATTCACGTTATCTACGATGGTGCGGGTCTTAATTGTCCATATGCCCCACGCTGAACTGCGTTCGGATACCTCCTATCCCGGATACGTGTACGGCGAAGCGCCGCGCAACGTCTACTGGGAAATGACCATTGCGTGCCCACTGGCATGCAAGCACTGCCGGGCCGACGCGATCCACGACCGCGACCCGCTCGAGCTGAGCTTCACCGAAGCGAAGCAACTCATCGACGATATCAAGTCGATGGGCAGCATGCTTGTCCTCACGGGTGGTGACCCGATGATGCGGCCGGATCTGTTCGATCTCATCGCCTACGCGAGGGAAATCGGTGTGCCGACATCGATCACGCCGAGCACAACGCCTACGGTAACGCGCGACGCGATCAGGCGGTTCAAGGAACTCGGCATCGCGGCATTGGGTGTCAGTCTCGATGGCCCAAAGGCCAAAGTCCACGATGCGTTTCGGGGAGTGGAGGGAACGTTCGATCACTCGCAAAACGCTCTGCGATGGGCACGCGAGTTTCACATTCCGGTTCAGATCAACACGACGGTTACCACGGAGACGCTACCACATCTCCCCGAGATGTTCGCGTTACTCCGAGATACAGCGGCTCCGCCGGTGCGCCGCTGGAGCCTGTTCCTCCTGGTGCCAGTCGGGCGCGGAGCGGAACTTGGCGTCCCGACGGCCCACCAAGTAGAGGAGTTGTTCCAATGGGTCTATGAGACCGCCAAGGATGCTCCCTTCCACGTCGGTACCGTGGAAGCACCACATTATCGGCGGTTCTGGTTACAGCGCAAAATCGAGGAAGGGTTGCCCGAGCGGCAGCTGGCCAGTGTTGGGAAGCGCATGGGACTCGGAATGCGGGACGGCAATGGCGTGATCTTCGTGTCGCATCGGGGTGAGGTGTACCCTGCTGGTTTCCTGCCCTATCCGTTGCTCGGTAACGTGCGCGAGCGACCGCTCTCAGAGATATATCGAAATACGGATGCTCTCACGGCGCTACGCGACATGGATGCACTTAATGGCAAATGCGGAATCTGCGAATTCAGGTGGGCGTGTGGTGGGTCACGAGCCCGTGCCTATTCGATGACCGGAGACCCGATGGGGTCGGACCCCTTCTGCGAATACGAGCCAAAAGCGGTGGGATAGCGGGATTATCCCACCATCCCACCAACCTTCTCCGCCGCATCCCACCCGGATTGAATGCAGTCGGGGATCCCTACTCCTTTATAAGACGCTCCTGCCAGGGCTAAGCCTGGGATCCTTGCGACCGCTGCCTCGATCTGTGTAATGCGGTCGAGGTGACCGACGTTGTACTGGGGGAGCGCATTGGGCCAAGCGGTCACCCGTGCCAGAAGGGGTTTGCCGCGGGCACCCATGGTCACGGCAACTTCCTGGCGAGCCAAGTCGACCAAGGTGTCTCGCGGTTCGTTCACGACGTCGTCCTGTCCGGCCCGGCCAATGAACAGGCGGAGCAGCACGCGTCCAGGTGGCGCTCGGTGGGTGAACTTGCTGGACGTCCAACTACATGCAACCACGGGCCCGCCTTCGGCTCGCGGTGACACGTAGCCCGACCCGTCGAGCTTTCTATCGATCTGACTCGCAGCGTAGGCCAACGTCACGATTGCTGTCGATACAAAGGGTATCTTGCCCAGAGCCGTTGCGAGGTCCGGTGCGGTACGGTGGAGCAGGGCACTCGTCGCGAATGCCGGTGTCGCCAGCACCACGGTACGTGCAGAAATTGGGCGTCCTTCCTCGATGGAAAGTTGAAAGCCGTCCTCTTGTCGCGTCACGTCGTCAACGGTGACTCCCGGTCGGATATCTACGTCCGGCATAGCCTCGGTCAATGTCTCGACGATTCGCCCCAGCCCTCCCTCGGGAGTGAGGAAGGCAGATGCAGTACTCGCCGGTCGCTTCCGTTCCGCAAACATCGTCCGGAGCAGGCTCCCGTTTTGTTGCTCGAGCTCACGGAGCTGCGGGAAGGTCGCGGCGAGGCTGAGGTGGCGCCCGTCTCCGGCATGAATGCCGGCCATGAGTGGCTCGACCAACCAGTCATAGGCTTCTTGCCCGAACCGTCGCTTGGTGAATTCCGCGATCGTTTCGTCGGTGCCGTTGTTCAACCTCGGAACGAAATACTCCATGCCACAGCGCAGGCGGCCACGCACGGACAGCGTCTTGGTAGTGAGAAGTGGGGCGATACGTGACGGTACGAGACCAGTCAGCCCAGCGGGCAACTCGTTCAGCGATCCGGCTCGCTTGATGTAGCTCCGCCGGTTTGCGGGATCGGTCCCCCGTAGTGACTCACCCAGGCCCAGTTCGCGGCACAAAGCCACGCCGGCAGGCTTCATAGCCAGGAAGCAGTCCGGGCCCCCCTCGATCACGAATCCGTCGACGGCTTCAGTCGCGATTTTTCCGCCGAGTGAGGGGTCGCGTTCGATAAGGCAAAGCCGCAGATCGGGTCGGGTGGTCGCAAGGCGGTGCGCTGCGGCCAGGCCTGCAATGCCGCCCCCTACGACAACGACATCGTAGTCGGTTCTCATGGTGAAGAAGTTAGCGACTGTGCCTTCCCTTCTGCGCGCTTGATACCATCTTATGCGATACTGACCCCTGCATGGAGATTCTGAGGTATGCGACGCGCAGTGATGGTTCCGCTTCTCTGGTTGACGTCAGCCTGTGCGGCCGGAGATGCCGCAGACCTGATTCTCATCAACGGCAACGTCTATACGCTAGATGAAACGCAACCAAGAGCGGAGGCGATTGCCATCAATGGCGAGTGGATCACGGCCGTCGGGTCGAATGGTGATATCCGGAGGCTGGCCGGGCCCGCGACCCGCACGATCGATCTTGCTGGAGCCCACGTGTTTCCAGGATTCAACGATGGGCACGTACACGTGCAGTCGACCGGGGCGTTGCTGAGCGGTGTGAACTTGCTGGACGTTCACGAGGCCGGCCTCTTCGCTGAACGGGTGAAAGGTGCTACGACTCGGCTGCCAGAAGGCAGTTGGATCACGCGGGGGGACTGGGGTGCGTACGAACAGTGGGGCGCAGGGTCAACAGGTGGGAAGGCGGGAAGGCGGGAAGACGGGCGGTATACGCCCCATCGGGATCTGATCGATAGCGTGACGCCGAATCATCCGGTATTCGTGCGGAGTTTCGATGGTGCTATGTACCTGGCCAATTCGGCAGCACTCGAAGCCGCCGGAGTCGACGAGAACACCCGCGCCCCAAGCGGGGGAGTGATCGAAAGGGACGCATCCGGACGGCTCACCGGCATTCTTCGCGGGGCCGCGACGCGTCTGGTTCAGCGAGCGATTCCACCTATCCCCTTCGATCAAAGGTTGGCGGCCGTTCGTGCCGTCATGCAGGAAGCTCGTGAGGGCGGGATCACGACGATTCAGGACATCACGTCCGCCGAGCAGCTCGAGGCGTATCGCGAACTCCAGCGCCGTGGTGAACTCACGGTGCGTTTCATGATTCGGCCGTCGCTCGACAACGTTACGCACACGGCAGGGCTCGGCATCACGCAGGGATTTGGAGACGACTGGCTCAAATTCATTGGGTACAAGGCGTGGGTGGACGGGATCATGGGTAGTTCGGGCGCGATGTTTTTCGAGGACTACGACCACGATCCCGGCAATCGCGGGTATGTGCGGCAGATCATGCTTCCGGAAGCACGCGAAGGCGCGGGCATGTCGATGCGCGAAGATCAACGGTACACCGACTTCGGAGTGGGCAATCTCGAGCGACTGTTGAACGAAGCTGTGCCCACGGGTCTGCCGCCGCACGTGCATGCGATTGGCGACAAAGGTGTGCGGATCATTCTCGACATGTTCGAACGGGTACTGACCCAACATGACTTGGTCGACGCGGATCACCGCTGGCGTGTCATCCATGCCCAGGTCATGCATCCTGACGACTTCTCACGCTTTGGCGAGTTGAATCTCATCGCGGAAGTAAACCCGTACCACATCTCGGACGACATGCGATGGATGGAAGAGCGTATCGGTGCCGACCGATCCAAGGGGGCCTATGCGTTCCGCGACCTCAAGGAAGCTGGGGCGGTGCTGGTCTTCGGGAGTGACAGTCCAGGCACCAACGCCGCACGGTATTTCTTGAGCCCGATCTACGGGTTGTACGCCGCCGTTTCACGCCAGACGTTGACTGGGGAGCCCGCCGAAGGATGGTTTCCGGAACAGCGCCTCACGATAGAAGAGGCCATCGAGGCCTATACGAAGAACTCTGCGTGGGCGTCGTTCGAGGAGGATATCAAGGGAACACTCGCGGTCGGGAAACTCGCAGACATCGCGGTATTCGACACCGATCTCATGGACGTAGGGGCCCATGAGCCCGCCGGGCTCCTCGATACCAAGGTGAACTACACGATTGTCGGGGGGCGCGTCGTCTACGAACGGAATCCGTAGACCAAATGCACCCATGGGGCCCAAGGACATTATCTTGGGGCGGCAGCTGTTCTTCATGCCGCCCCTTTTTCGTCATGAGGCCGCTCTGACCACGTCCGCCGCTGTAGGAGCCCTTCCATCCGATCGCGATCGCGCCCTCAAAGCTGCCGTCTACATCGCGTTCACGTTCTCCGGTGCCGCCGGCCTCATGTACGAGTCCGTGTGGTCTCGCTACCTCGGCTTGCTTGTCGGACATGCGGCGTATGCGCAGGTACTCGTACTCGGGATATATCTGGGGGGCCTCGCGGTAGGGGCGGCGGTTGCGGCACATTGGTCGGACCGTCTGCGCGATCCACTCCGGGCGTATGCGATTATTGAAATCGCGGTAGGTGTCCTCGGCCTCGTGTTCCACCTGGGGTTCGTCGGAGTGTCATCCATCATGTACGACACGCTGCTGCCACTAGTGGATTCGACACCCCTTCGTACCGTATCGTTGTGGCTCGTCTCCGCAGGTCTCATCATCCCACAAGCCATCATGTTGGGTGGCACATTTCCGTTGATGGCCGCCGGTGTACTCCGCCGCGTGCCGGGTGAACCGGGTGGAGTTCTTTCCAGGCTCTACTTCACCAACAGCATTGGGGCAGCAGTCGGGGTGTTGGTTGCCGGGTTCGGACTGCTCGCGTGGGTGGGGCTTCCGGGCACGTCGATGACCGCCGGCATCATCAACCTGGCAGTAGGCGCAGGGGTGTTGGCTCTTGCGCGTCGCTATCCGTTGGGTGCGCCCCAGACCGAAAGGCGCGCGGGCCAAACGCCGAGCGCACAAGGTGGCATCGGGCTGTCCCGGCTACTACTTGGCGTCGCGTTCGGAACGGCGGTGGCCTCGTTCATCTACGAGATCGGATGGCTGCGGATGCTCGTGCTCGTCCTTGGCGGCGCAACGCACACATTCGAGATCATGCTGTCCGCGTTCATTCTGGGGCTCGCTTTTGGAGCACTGTGGGTGCGGCGGCGCAGCGACCGGTGGACGCAGCCGCTCGTCGTACTGGGGGTAGTGCAATGCGCCATGGGGTATGCGGCTATTCTGACGCTCCCATTATATGGGCAATCCTTCCGGTGGACGGCGGCGCTCCTTCAAACGATCGAGCGGACCGAGCTTGGATACCTGTGGTTTAGCCTTGCGAAGTACGGAACGAGTTTGCTGATCATGTTGCCGGCGACTTTTTGCGCGGGCATGATACTCCCACTCGTAACTCGTACGTTGCTGGTAAGCGGAGCGGGTGAGAGGGCGATCGGAAGCGTGTACGCGGTGAACACGCTAGGAGCCATCGTTGGAGCGGGAACGGCGGGAATCATTCTCCTGCCGGTGTTGGGATTGCAGAACATGATCATCGCCGCGGCGGGCTTGGACATCGCCATCGGCGTGGTGCTTCTTTACGTGGCGTCGCAGTCGCGGGCCATTGGACGGCCTCTGGCTGCCGTTGGGGTTGCCGGCGTGGTCATGCTGTTGGTCGGCACCGTCGGGCGAATCGATCAACGCGTGTTGGCCAGTGGTGTTTTCCGATTTGGCGACCTCGATGCCGCGCTCAATGCCGACGTCATGTTCTACGAGGATGGTCGCACTGCCACAGTTTCGGTGTCGCGTCGGGGCACGCTCCTCAGCATCGCGACCAACGGCAAGGCCGACGGATCGCTTCCACTCAGTTGGCTTCGTTCGTGTACGCCGGACACACCGCGGAGTCCAATGCGCATCGATGCCGGTACCCAGATGCTGGCTCCAATGATCGCCCTTGCCCACGCCCCGGCACCCCGGCGGGTTGCCGTGATCGGGCAAGGTACGGGCATCTCGTCACACTTGATGCTCGGACTCCCCAACGTCGAACAGGTGACGACGATCGAGATCGAACCACAGATGATCATGGGTTCGCAGAGGTTCTATCCGTTCAACGAACGGGTCTTTGACGACCCGAGATCACGGTTTGCGATCGAGGACGCCCGCACGTTCTTCTCGGCGGTGGACGACAAGTTCGATGTCATCCTATCGGAGCCGTCCAATCCATGGATGAGCGGTGTCGCGAGTTTGTTCACGGTGGAGTTCTACCGACGTGTGTTGCCGTCGCTGACCGATGATGGGGTGTTCGCGCAGTGGATGCAGTTGTACGAAACGGAGGATGACTTGCTGCTGTCTGTTTTGGCAGCGCTGCACGAGGTGTTTCCGAGTTACGCGCTTTTCCAGACGAGTTCGGCTGACTTGCTGATCGTGGCATCCAAGTCGGAATCCTTGGAGGCCGATTGGTCGGTATTCGATTTCGACGCGTTTGATGAAGATTTCTGCCGGGTTCCGCCGATCCATTCGGTCGATCTCGAAGTTCTCAGAATCGCCGACCGCCGTGCGTTCGAGGTGCTCTTCCAGGGGCCGCGAGAGGTGAATTCCGATTTCCATCCCGTGCTCGATCTGGGTGCGGAGCGTGCCCGGTTTCTCAGGAAGGGTGCTCAAGGCTTCTTGGATCTTGGGTCGGTGCGCTTCAGTGTTCTTGCTATGCTGAGCAGGCGAATCCTGGATGTGCCCTTAGAGCCCGTCACGGCGGTGACGGAGGTGCCGCGAGCAATCGCGCTTTCGCAATCGGCGGGGATTCGGGCAGCCGGTCCGTGGTGGACTCCAGAAGGGCTCTCGGGCGGAGGCCATGGGACGCCCGGAATGGCACTGCGCGCTGGACTGGAAATGGCCGGCGGGCTCGGCGGCATTGTGGCGCGGGACGCTGCGTGGCGAAATCAACTGCAACGTGGATCGCCGCCCGAGGATTGGCAGGCCTGGGTGCAAGAGTTTCGGACCATCGAGCTCGAGCGGTCGGTCGGGGCGGTCGGTCGTGTGGAGGATGGTTTTTTCTCTGTTGTCGAGGGCTATCTATCCGGGACCAACCCTCCTTCCCTCGTACGGCACATCGTGCTCCATCATCGTGCCCTAGCTTCACTGGATATTGCCGCGGTCGCCAGTTACACGGACTCGATTCTTGCGAATGCCGACTATCCCGACTGGATCGAGCCGAGCTTTCTGTTGGAGGTTGGGGTGACCTCCAACTGGATGCTTGGAAACCAGGACGCGGCACTTCGCGTGTGGAATTTGTTGGGCGAACGCTATCAGCGGTCCGCAGGCGATGTTCGGCGTAGCATTGTCGAGGCCCTCGCTCATGGTGGGAAATGAGCCTCAGGGAACGCCCGTCGCTGCCCAGTCTCAAGCGAGAACTTCTATGGGGCTTTGCGCTGATTTCGACGGGCGCCATTTCTCTTGCAGTTGTGACCGCTGTGATCGCTCTGGCATTGCCAGTCGGCATGGCGACGGTCGGTATGGTTCTGCTCATCGGCACCGACGTGGCCGTCCTGTTCTTGTTCAGCCGACACTTGTTGACGAAACTGGTGTTGCGTCCCGTTACGGACCTCGCAGCAGCGGCTGATGCGGTTGCTGCAGGCAACCTCGAGGCTCGCGCAGGCCCGGGAGCGACGACGGAGTTCGCCTTTCTGGCTGAGCGAGTAAACCGAATGACAGACCATTTGCTCGAAGCGCAAGACGAAATCGTACGGTCTGAGAAGTTGGCGAGCGTTGGTCGGTTGGCGGCGGGCATCGCGCACGAGGTAGGGAA
>JBDHLU010000056.1:0-19602 GCA_039656555.1 Gemmatimonadota bacterium
CCTCCACACCATTCCGGCAGAAGGCGGGCCGCCAGAGCCGGTCCAGGGCAGTACGTCAGGGGTGCCGTACCTCCTTCCGGACGGGTCGGGCGTGTTGAGTTCCGGTGGGGGTGTGTTCTACAACGACTTTGCCGCCGATTCGTCGTGGGAGGTCGTGCAGGAAGGACAACATGCGACCTACCTTGCTACCGGGCACATCCTGTACGTCCCGCCGAGCGGTGGGCTGTTTGCCGTTCCGTTCGATCTCGGGACCAAGCAAGTGACTGGACCTCCGGAACGGGTCCTGGATCGCGTCGCATCGAATGGTTTTGCGCGGCGCGGGTACTCCATATCTGACAATGGGACGCTCGTCCAGCTCGAGGGCGAACGCGGGGTGGGAGGTGGTGGGGGAGGGCCCACCCGTTTTCTGTTGCTCGACCGGACCGGAATCATCGACACGGTGCGACATCCGGACGGACGCAGTCTCGACCCGCGGTTCTCGCCTGAAGGACGCCACATCGCCTATGAATTCATTGGTTCTAGTGGCAATGAATCCGACATTTATACATACGACCTGCTCACTGGAACGAATCCACGTATCACCTTCGAGGGCGACAACGATGACGCGGTGTGGTCTCCGGACGGAACTCGGCTCCTGTTCAATTCGGACCGAGACGGCGCCGATGGCGATGATCTGTACGTCAAACCGGCCGACAACAGTACTGCTGCCGAGCAGGTGTTGTCCCGACCGGGCAACCAATGGCCCAACGACTGGCTCGAAGCCGACGTGATCGTTTATCAGACCATCGAGGCTGGCAACTGGGATATTTGGACGTCCTCGCTCTCCGGAGGAGAACCCGAAGCCTATCTGGAAGCGCCGTGGCCCGAGTTCACTGCACGGATCTCACCTGATGGGGAGCTGGCCGCGTACGCCTCCTTTGAGACCCAATCCGGCGAGATCTGGTTGCACGATTTCCCCGTTCCGGCGGGCAAACGCCAAGTGTCGTTCAGTGGTGGTGCTGCACCGCGGTGGTCGCCGGACGGAAACACTCTGTACTACTGGAAGGGCGGACCGGGCCTCGACTCGCTCTTTGCCGTACAGATCGAACGCGAGCCTAGCGTGATCGTGCGGCAGCCCGAGTTCGTGCTTGCGCTCGACGTGGGGCCGCTGAATGGGTGGGACGTCCATCCAGACGGAGATCGGTTCATCGTGACCGTCAACGAGAACAGTGCGCAACCGGCCCCGGGGCAGAATGCGCCGGCCGAGACGCGGTATTTGGTGGTGTTGAATTGGTTTGAAGAACTCAAGGAGAGGGTGGGGAACTGATGATTTTGGAATTTAGATCACAGATCGAAGAATGGGTGTGGTGTGGGGCGATCTAAATTCTGTAATCTGTATTCTGTTATCTTAAATCGCTGTTATAACCTCCCATCGATCACAAGGAGAACGAATGATCGTTTCATCTAGACCCCTTCGCCGCGTCGCCGTTGCCGGCTCGGTTTTCCTTTTTGTCGCTTGCGCCTCGGCTCCCGAGATCCTCGACGGCGAATGCAAAGACATGTTTGGTGCCGACGTGTGCACCTGGGGAGTCATGAATGGCGACGATGTCGTCGAGTTCGGCGCGACGATTCCCATGGCGTCGATCGACGGCGCGCCGGCGGACGCGCCGATGGAGTTTCCGCCTCCGCTGATTGCGGCGGTCCGGTTGCCCGAAGAAATTCGTGCGGCGACCGGCTTCGACCATCTCGGGATCAATTGGGAATCGATGGGGCACCCGCCAGAGACGTGGCTCACTCCGCATTTCGATTTTCATTTCTACACGCTGACGCCGGACGAGATGGCTGCGGTGGATTGCACGAACCTGGAGAAGCCCGCCGCAGTGCCGGACGGCTACATGCTGCCCGACATGGACATTCCGGGCATAGGAATGCTTATCGGCCTCTGTGTTCCGGGTATGGGGATGCATTCCGCCCGCGAGACCGAAATGGACCACACCGAGTTGTTCGATGCTGCGATGATCATGGGGTACTACGATCAGTCATTCATGTCCGTAGAACCGATGATTGCCCGCGCGACGTTCGAGGCGCAGCAGAGCTTCTCGCTGGATATTCCGGCAGTTCCGGATCCGGGTCGCGCGATGATGGTACCGGTGTCGTTCGATGCGGAATATGACGCGGAGGCGCAGGCGTATCGGTTTGTGTTTAGGGTTTCGGGGGAACATTAACCTTACCCCGGCGGCCAGCGTTTCAAGGCAACACTCGTCGATCCCCCCTCCCGATTCGGGAGGGGGGCTATCGATCTCGGCGGTAATCCTTCGATGGATGGGGTGAGGTCAAACCCGCTTCAGTCCCGGTACCCCGTCAAACCCGCTATCAAAGCCACAAAACTGATTTGGAGGATCGAGGGCGTGCAGCCACACCCACCGCTCATGCACTCCGGTATCAGTCGACAGGTTACTTTTGATCCAACCGAACCCACGACTCACGGAGCGCCCCAATGCGCACACGCCTGTCTGCCATCTTCCTTGCCGCGGCAACGCTCGCGTTCACTCACGGTCCTCAAGACCTCGGGCCGATCCTCGGCTTCACCGCTGAATCGAGCGCCGCACAACGCGAACTCGAAGCGATGCTCGATTCACACATTCGGGCGTCGAACCTCGATGCGTGGAACAAGGACATGTCGTCGGCGCCGAATCATGTCGGTGCGCCGCATACGAAACGAAACGCGGAGTGGATGCTGGAGCAGTTCCGTTCGTGGGGTTATGAAGCCGAGTTGGCCGTGTACCACGTGCTGTTCCCGACGCCGACAGTGCGCATCGTCGAGATGCTGGAGCCGACACGTTTTACGGCGCAGCTCGCCGAGCCAGTCCTCGAGCAAGATGCGACGAGCGGGTTGACCGAAGGGCGCTTGCCGCCCTTCAATGCCTACTCGGCGGACGGCGACGTGACTGGCGAACTGGTCTACGTGAACTACGGAATTCCGGCGGACTACGAGGAGCTGGAGCGGCAAGGCATCGACGTGTCAGGCAAGATTGTGATAGCCCGATACGGTGGGTCGTGGCGGGGCATCAAGCCTAAGGTTGCGGCGGAGCACGGGGCGATTGCAACGATCCTCTATTCTGACCCGCTGGATGACGGCTACTGGCAAGGCGACGTGTACCCCGATGGGCCGTACCGCATGGAATACGGTGCACAGCGGGGTTCGGTCTCGGATATGCCGACGTATCCCGGCGATCCGTTGACACCATTCGTCGGCGCGACCGAAGACGCCGAACGGTACACCGTCGAAGAGTCACCGACGATCATGAAGATTCCGGTGCTCCCGATTTCGTATGCGAACGCGTTGCCATTGCTCGAAGCGATGGGCGGACCCGTGGCGCCGTCGTCGTGGCGTGGCGCGCTCCCGATCACGTACCACATCGGACCCGGGCCGGCCAAAGTGCGCGTTAAGTTGGAGTTCGATTGGAGTTTGAAACCGGCGTACAACGTTATCGCGACGATGCGTGGTTCCGAGTTTCCCGATCAGTGGGTGATGCGCGGCAACCATCACGATGCATGGGTGTTCGGGTCGTCGGATCCACTGAGTGGTATGGTGGCGACGCTCGAAGAAGCTCGGGCCATCGGTGAGTTGGCCAAGACGGGCTGGCGTCCCAAGCGCACGATCGTGTACGCTGCGTGGGATGCCGAAGAACCTGGGTTGCTGGGTTCGACCGAATGGGCGGAGCACCACGCGGAGGAGCTTCGCGAGAAGTTGGTCGTCTACATCAACACCGATGGAACGGGGCGCGGGTTCTTGAATGCCGGTGGTTCGCACTCGCTCGAGCGCATGGTGAACGAGGTGGCGAGGGAGGTGCATGACCCACTTACCGGCGCCACGCTTTGGGAGCGGAACCAGGCGCGCCTGGCCATCAACGATGCGTCGCGCGCGGACGCCATCGACCTGCCAATCAGTGCGTTGGGTTCCGGATCGGATTACACGCCCTTTCTGCAACACCTGGGAATTGCGGCGCTCAACGTTGGGATGGGTGGTGAGAGCGGTGGTGGGTCGTATCACTCGATCTACGATTCGTACGATCACTACACCAGGTTCATAGATCCGGGCTTCGAATATGGTGCCACGCTTGCCAAGGTGACCGGCCGGTTGACGCTCCGCTTCGCGAACGCCGACGTGCTCCCGCATCGTTTCACCAACTTCGTGTCGACTGCCGATGGATACGTGGATGAGGTTGTCGCGCTCGCCGACGAGTTGCGTGACGAAACCATTCAGCAGAACGCACTTATCGCCAGCGGCGCATTCGAGCTTGCGTGGGACCCGAAGAAGGACTTCGTCGTGCCGACACCAAAGGATGAGGTGCCGTTCATCAACTTTGCCCCGCTCCAAAATTCGGTAGCGCGGCTTCACAATGTGGCGGAAGTCTACGATGGCAGGGTGGAAGATGCGCTGGCGACGGCGATCGATCCGGCAACCGCCGCGGAACTCAACGCGTTGATCATCTACAGTGAGCGGATGTTGAGCGAGGAGTCCGGCCTCCCCAAACGCCCGTGGTTCAGGCACACGATCTACGCGCCGGGGTTCTACACGGGTTATGGCGTCAAGACGTTCCCGGGCGTGCGTGAGGGTATCGAACAACGTGAGTGGGACATTGTCGATGCGCAGATGCTGCGGGTAGCACAGGCGTTGGACCGATTGGCGGACTTGCTGGAAGCATCGACGCGGGTCATGGGAGGTCGGCCGTTGGTGCCGTAGCCAACCTAGGAATTCACGGCGGGGCGAGCACCGCACAACTCGGCGGCCTCCAACAGAGCCTTCGTGACCAGGGGAATGCTTTCCCGGACGCGGTACTGGAAGGTGATCGTAGAGAGCGAGTCGAATTGTTGGTCGGTCCCTTCCTCGGGGTTATCCACGGTAATGGTCACGGCCTTTTTCGTCGTCCAGATGCGGATGAACCGGTCCACGTCGTCAATCTGTAGCGAGGTAATCTCGCCGAGCGGGATGAGCGTCGTCGTGCGTACGATCAGGATCGGATAGACGTTCCTACGTCTCTGAATCCGGGCAATGGAGAGCCGACAGTTATCTGCCTCTACGAGCCATTGGGAACTTGCACTCCTCGATTCCCGGACCACTGTCACCAACTGTTCCGACACGTCTTCCCAACCTTCCGGTTGGGGTGCCCCGGGTGTGGGGTCGTTCGCCGCGCAAGCGGTGAAGAGGGTAGGGAGTAGGGCGAAGGCGATTTGCGGACGGGGCATAACTACGAAGAATACGGTGCGATGCGCTAAATGCCCAAACACGCCGGTCAAGTCTGCTAGGTTCTAGCCGATGCAGGAGCAACACATCGTCGTCATCGGTGCCGGCGCCGCCGGCTTCATCTCCGCCGTCTTTGCGGCCCGGGAGGGCCGATCGGTCGTTCTCCTCGAGCGTACTGCGGATGGCGGCAAGAAGATCGTGATCTCCGGTGGCGGCCGCTGCAACGTCCTCCCATCGAAACACGAGCCGGAGCGATTCGTAACGGCATCATCGCCCAACTCGCTCCGCAATATCCTCCGCACCTGGAAGCTCGAAGACCAACGAACGTTCTTCGAACGGGAACTGGGTATGCCGCTTGTCTTGGAAGAAGAGTCCGGCAAGCTCTTCCCCGAGTCGAATAGCGCACGCGACGTTCGTGACATGTTGCGCGCGAAATTGAAGGATGCCGGCGGGCGGTTTGTCGGTGACGTGGTGGTGCGTTCCATAACACCGCCCGAGACGGCGTCAGAACAGTGGCGTGTAAACGCAGACCGGGAGACGTTCAAGGCGAGTGCAGTAGTGCTCGCAACTGGCGGACTTTCGGTGCCGAACACCGGCAGTGACGGCATGGGGCTCGCCTGGGCTCGTCGACTCGGGCACATAGTGCACCGCACCTATCCGGCGCTCACCCCGCTCACGAGCGACACGACGCCCCACGCCCATTTGTCAGGCGTATCCCTGAACGTCACGATCCGCGCGGAACGCTTCGAGACGACCGGCGGGTTCCTGTTCACGCACCGAGGGTATTCGGGCCCAGCCATCCTCGATATCTCCCATCTCATAACACGTGCCAAGGTAGATGGCGGTCCGGTTCCACAACTGCTGGTGCAATGGTCCATGTGGAACGAGAAGGAGTGGGATGAAGCGCTACAGTCGGGCCGCGGTACGCTCGGGCCGTTCGTGGCGAAGAAGATCCCGGCGCGGCTGGGTGCTCAGCTAATCGCCGAGGCGGGAGTGGATCATGGTAGACCCTTGGCCCAACTCACGCGCGACGAACGGGCCACCGTGGTCCGCATGCTTGCGGCGTACCAGCTCCCCGTAACGGGCGACGAGGGTTACCGCAAGGCCGAAGTGACGGGTGGGGGCGTCGCGCTCAGGGAAATCGACCCACGAACGATGGAGAGCCGACGGCATGCTGGCCTGTTCTTATGCGGTGAAATGCTCGATGCCTTCGGCCCGATCGGTGGATACAACTTCCAATGGGCGTGGGCGACGGGCCGCGCCGCCGGACTCGGCGCAGCCCACCATTCGGCCTCCTAGTTCGGCGTCTTCCCGCCTTCCCGTCCTACCGTCTGTGCGAAGTGCTCTCGCAACGCTTCATTCAATTGGTCGGGGGCCTGCTCGGGAATCCAATGCCCAACGTCGTCGATCACCACAAAGCGATACGGTCCCTCGACGTATTTCTCCGTTAACTCCGCTCCTTCGCTACCAAGTGCGATGTCGCCGGTACTCCAAACGTAGGTCGTGGGCATGCGAATTGGAGTCAAAGTCGGCATTGCGCTCTGGACGATCATCGCTCGGTACCAATTCAATGTGGCACCAATGGCCTCACGCGAGCCCAGCAGGTCGAGATACACCTGGGTTTCGTCGGCGGAATTGCCGGAGCCGTTGTAAATGCTGCGGAGCAACGCAGAGTTATCCGCCAGGAACCGCTCCTCCGCGTCGGCCCGGCGGAAGGCGTCCATGTAGCCGGACATCGATGCCTGTTGGCCGGATGGGCTGCTGAGTGCTTCGCCGAATGCAAACGGGTGCGGAACGGAGATGGCAACGATCGATTGGACGCGCGCGGGCGAGGCAAGTGCCGTGTACCATGCCACCGCCGCTCCCCAATCGTGTCCGATCACGTGGAACCGGTCGCGGCCGAGCCAGTCGGCCATACCCAGCACATCTTCCATAAGGTTCGGCATGACGTAAGCGTCCACGCCCTGGGGACGCGCACCTGGCGAATAGCCGCGTTGGTTCGGTGCCACGACGCGGAATCCCATTTCCGCCAAGATCGGAATCTGATGACGGTATTCGAACCACGATTGCGGGAACCCGTGCAACATGATTACCAGGTCGCCATCCTCGGGACCGGCAACAGCCGCATCGAACATGAATTCCCCGACAGGGATTTGGATCATCTCGAATTCCTGTGATTGCGCGAGGACGAGTTGTGTGGGGATCGAGAGTGCGATCACGGTAGTCAAGGCGATGTGGGACATTGTAAGACGGTAGGTTGGTGGGCCGGCATTGTACACCCTTTCTGCCTTACCGTTCTTCCGTCTTCCCGCCTATCTTTCATTCGTGCCCATTGACATCGAAGGCGTAACCAAGGCCCTCGCTGACAAATACGCGATCGAGCGTGAACTCGGCCGTGGTGGCATGGCCACCGTCTATCTTGCGCACGATCGCAAGCACAACCGGCCCGTTGCGATCAATGAATTCCTGGACAGGCACTTCGGCCCGGTGCGGCGATAGCTACGGTGTAATGACCACGGCGGTCAGCCCGCCACCTTCCTTGTCCAATATCAGTACAGTGCGCGACTGACCTGTGGCTACCGGGATCGGTGCGGTCTCCAACAACGTGTCCGCGAGTACCGGAATTCCGCCCGGGTCGCGCGCCTCGGTGGAGACGAGCACACGCCAATCTCCCGGATCGCTTTCCATATAGGGGGTGACCTCACGGGGTCTGATCGGAAACTGGAACGTGATGTATTGCCCGAAATCGGGTTGCGTGCGCCAGATGTCGATAGGTGCCGCGTTTTCGGCAAAGTGGACCACCCGGAGCTTGCTACGGTTTGCCGGCACTACGGCGTTGGTGTCGGACAGCACCCAGGGATTGATGACCGTGGATGAGTCGACGGTCAGCACCGTCACGCGGTCGCCTGACGCAAACGTCATCATGGTCCGAGGTGGGTCGGCGGTCGATCCGGATGGTCGGAACCCCACGGCCCATTCACCAGGCGCGAGCGCGATGTAGCTACTCACCATGCCCACCGCCAAGCCTTCGATTTGGACCTCGTCGTTCAGGATCACGTCGACCGCGGATACCGAGACAGCCGAATGGACGACGCGCAGTTGCGGACAACCGGTGCACGAAGTGGTGACGGTCTCCGCGCATCCGATGGTGGCCAATCCGAGGAGGGCCGACAGGACCAGGTGCTTGTTGCTTGGCATGGGTAAACAGTACACCTCAAGGGTATCAGTGTGCGCTCTTCCCGCCTTCCCGTCTTTCCGCTTGATTGTCACTGTGTATCCACTCCAACCTTTGTAACGATGACCAGCCCGGCGCCAGATCTTTCCCGTCTCAAGATAGATCGAGACCGACCGTCTCCCGGTTCGATGCGGGCGCTCAAATTGTCCGCCGGCTTGGCCCTCGTTGCAGTCGTGATCATTGCCGGGACACTCTGGTTTCTACGGGGCGGCGGTGCCACAGACGTCTCGGTGGTCACTGTCGAGGTAACGGGGGGTGGATCGGGAGTTGGTGCCGTGGGGATCACGGCAAACGGGTACGTAGTGGCCCGAACCAAGGCTTCGGTTTCGTCCAAGATCTCAGGACGTCTGGCTTATCTCGGTGTATCCGAGGGTTCACATGTTCGCCGCGGCGAGGTTATGGCCCGGCTCGAGAACCAGGATTACCAAGCTGCGCTGCTACAAGCGGAGGCGGAATTGCTCCGAGCACAGGCTTGGTTCCGAGAAGCAATCGCGATCCGTAATCAGGTGGTTCGCGAGGTGGCACGAGCCGAAGACCTCCTGAAAAAGAACCTCGGATCGGAGCAGGAAGCCGAAGACCTCCGGGCGCAACTCGCAGCGGCCGACGCCAGGGTGGATGTCCAGGATGCGCAAGTGAAGGCCTCGGAGGCGATGGTAGGTGTGGCGGAGGCCAATCTCGAGAACACGATCATCAGGGCCCCGTTTACGGGGACCGTCCTGCGGAAGGACGCGGAGGTTGGCGAGGTGGTGACGCCGGCCGCAACTGGAGGTGGACTCGTCCGCGGAGCCGTCGTGACGATGGCTGATTTTGCGACGTTGGAGGTCGAGGTCGACGTGAACGAGGCCTACATCGCGCAGATTCGAGGCGACCAACCCACGCGGATCATCCTGGATGCGTACCCGTCGGCGTCGTTCGAGGGCAGCGTCCGCCAGATCGTCCCGACAGCTGATCGCCAGCGCGCGACCGTGCAGGTGAAGGTCAGGTTTCTCCACACCGACTCACGGGTTCTGCCTGAGATGGGCGCCCGGGTCGAGTTCTTGGAATCCAGCGATCCAGACCCAGAAGCCGAGTCGCAACCGATGCGCCTGTTCGTGCCGGCGGAGGCTGTTCGAACGGTGCGTGGCGAAACGATCGTTTGGGTCGTGCGTAACGGAACTGTGAGTGTCACGACGGTTGACGCCGGTCCGGTGTCGGGTGGCCGCCGCGAGGTGCGGGCCGGGCTCTCAGGCGGTGAGCAGGTCGTGATCGATCCTCCCGACAACCTAGAAGACGGAGCACGAGTCAATGTCGTCCCAACCTCTTGAAGCCGGCGGAAAGGTCCTGGTCGAGATCAAGGATCTAGCCAAGGCGTACCACCGCGACACGCAACGGATCGACGTATTCGAGCACGTCACCTTGAACATCATGGAAGGCGAGTTCCTTGCGTTGATGGGGCCATCGGGAAGTGGCAAGAGCACGTTGCTCAACATCCTGGCTGGTCTGGATCATCCCGATACGGGTTCGGTTATCGTTGCCGGCAAGGACATCACGAGAATGTCCAACAAGGAACTCGCGGTGTGGAGGTCCACGGAGATCGGGTTCATCTTCCAGTTTTACAATTTGCTTCCGGTTCTGACGGCATATCAGAATGTGGAGCTGCCCTTGCTGCTCACGCATCTCTCCAAGAAGCAACGTCGCGAGCATGTGATGACGGTACTGGAAGTCGTCGCGCTGACGGACCGAGCCGAGCATTTTCCTCGGCAGTTGTCAGGGGGACAGCAGCAGCGCGTTGGGGTAGCGCGCGCCATTGTCAGTGATCCGTCGATCATCTTGGGCGACGAGCCAACTGGTGACCTCGATGCGAAGTCGGCTGACGAGATCCTCACGTTGATGGAGCGGCTCAATTCCGAGTTCAACAAGACCATCTTGATGGTGACGCACGACGCACATGCGGCCGAACGGGCACACGAAGTAATGCATCTGGATAAGGGGGTGTTGCACCGATGAAATTCGCACGCCTCGTATGGGCCAACATGTTCCGGAACAAACGCCGAACGGCGCTCACGTCACTCAGCGTCGTGGTCGCGTTCTTCCTGTTCGGCACGTTGTGGTCGATCGTGACGACCCTCGACGCGGCGGCCGAGGTCGGAAGCGAAACGCGTCTAGTCACGCAGAGTTCCAGCGGAGTCACGTTTCCACTCCCCGAGGCACATGCGTCTCGCCTCCAGGCATTCGACGGTGTTACTCGGGTCTCATGGGCCAACTGGTTCGGTGGATACTATCTTGACCCCAACGATTTCTTCGCACAGTTCGCGATCGAGAACGAGCACTACGTGGACATGTACCCGGAACTGCAGATTGCAGAGGGCCAAAAGGAAACCTATCTGCGGGAACGTACTGCGGCGCTGGTCGGCGTTGGCTTGATGAACAAATACGGATGGCAGGTCGGACAGACAGTCACCCTCAAGGGCACGATCTTCCCGGGTGATTGGGAGTTTGTGATCCGTGCCGTGTACACGCCGAGCAACCCCAGCTTCGGGGATGAGACCTTCTTTTTCCACTACGACTACCTCTACGAGGCGACGAACGGGGCCATATCTCCCGGGTGGTTCGTGCTGGAACTGGAAGATCCTGAAGCGGCCGCAGCTCTCACGGATGACATCGATACGGCTTTCGAGAATTCTACCGCGCCGACCCAGACGATGACGGAGCGTGCGTGGCAGGCGGGATTTATCACCATGTGGGGGAACATCGGATTCCTCATCCGCGCTATCGGAACGGCGGTGTTCTTCGCCATTCTGCTCGTCGCCGCGAATACGATGATGATGGCGGTGCGCGAGCGGACGAATGAGGTCGCGATCATGAAGACTCTTGGATTTCAGAACGGGGTGTTGTTCGGGATTGTGCTCGCGGAGTCGATCGCCATCACACTGATCGGCGGCGGGGTTGGGTTGTTCGCTGCACGCTTTGCGTTTGCCGGTGACAATCCTGTAAATCAGTTCTTCCCAGGATTCGCAGTGCAGGGAAGTACGATCGTTTTGGGGTTGGGCATCGCGTTGCTCCTCGGTGTGGTCAGCGGCGCCGTGCCGGCCTGGCAGGCGGCGCGGTTGTCCGTCGTCCAGGCGTTCAGGCGAGTAGCGTAGGGGCGGCGCGATGAAGATCCCGATCATTTATAACCTGCGGAGTCTCCGTCAGCGTCCCGTTTCGACCCTAACGACAGCGTTGGGAATGGGACTCGTCGTGGCCGTGTTCATCGCAATGATGGCGCTGTCAAACGGATTCAGTGCGGCGCTCAGCAGCACCGGATCGCCCGACAACGTGATCTTGATTCGCCAGGGCGCCAATCAGGAAATGAACAGCGGCATCTCGCGTGAGGGCGCCAGGATCGTCTCAGGCATGCCGTTCGTGCAGAAGGGCGTGGACGGTCTGCCGATGGTGAGTCCCGAGACGTACGTCGTAGTCCCCTTGCAACGCGCCGGAGGCCGGGGAATGGCCAATGTCGTGGCGCGTGGCGTGAGTCTCACCGCGCTCCAGGTTCGGAAGGACATCGAAATCGTCGAAGGAAGGGCGTTCCGGAGCGGGGTGCGCGAGGTGATCCTGGGTAAGACGTTCACCAACCGCTTCGACAACTCTGATGTTGGCGACATGGTTACGTTCGGGGGCGAGAAGTGGGAGGTGGTAGGTCACTTCACAGCTGGTGGGTCATCGTTCGAGTCCGAGATCTGGGGTGAGAACGAACAATTCATGCCGGTGTTCCGGGGGCAGATTTTCCAATCGATCACCTTCCGGATGCGGGACCCGTCGGCGTTCGACGGCGTGAAACAGATGCTGGAGGAAGACGCTCGACTCAATGTCGACGCGTTCCGGGAACTCGAGTTCTACGCGAACCAGTCGACGATCCTGAGTGCTGTCCTCGGCTTCATCGCGGTGTTCATCTCGAGTATCATGGCCGTCGGGGCCGTGTTCGGTGCCGTCAACACGATGTACGCGGCAGTGGCCTCACGCGCCCCGGAAATCGGGGTGCTGCTGACGCTCGGCTTCAAACGCCGGAACGTCCTTGTGTCATTCATCGCCGAGTCCATGCTGATTGCGCTGCTGGGTGGGATCATCGGATGCCTCATGGCGTTGCCGATCAATGGACTCGTAACCAGCACGACGAACTGGAACACCTTCAGTGAGGTGGCGTTCGCGTTCCGCGTAGGCCCAGGCCTTCTCCTAACTGGACTAGCATTCTCGGTCCTCATGGGGCTGCTCGGTGGATTTTTCCCTGCGTGGAAGGCGGCGCGAGCGAACGTGGTCGACTCCTTGAGACAAGCCTGATTACAGAAGGCGGGAAGCCTCCCATGGGCTCCGGCCACCGGTGGCTCTTGCCGGCAACGGTCGTGGCCGTCGTTGCCCTAGTGGCCGCATCTATTCTCCGGGTTCCGCCAGAGGCTGCCCTGTATGAAAGAGTAGTCGTTGCGGTCTTTCCATTCGAGCAATCGGGGCAGGGTAGCGACCAGCTGCCGACCGACGTCTACATGTCTATAGCGGCCAAGCTCCGGGGTGCACCGGGCATCGTCATCGTTTCGGGTGACCGCGGCGACCTGGTATCGGCGAGCGGATGGCTCGAAGTTGCGTCGTCGCTCGAGGCAGAATTCGCCCTTCTGGGCACGATTCAGCCGGATAGCGCTGTGTATGGTGCGACTAGATGGCTAGTCATTCCGCACCTGATACGAGTGGCGGATGCGGGCCGCCAGTGGAGCGGACGGTACTCTGTTGGGGTGGATTCCATGGCACTGGCCCTAGTCCAGGCGAGGATCGCTACGGACGTCGCCAATGCCATCAGATCGGCCTCACAGGGCGGCTGACCTTGCGGGTGGCCAAACCCAATACTCCCCATTACTTTAGGCACAGGAAAAGCGGGCGTTGTGACGTCCTAGGATAGAGCAAGCATTGCAGGGGTGACCGGGCAAGGACGCTTGGTTACCCTTTTTATGTATCGCCGCATGGTGCGGCAACCCGGCGCGGGGGTTCTTCCGCGCGCGATGGTGTAGTCGGTGGAAACGGATCCCGGAACTCCGACGAACATCAGCAACAATAAGGAGTAGTCGGTATGACCACCGGCAAGGTAAAGTGGTTCAACGATCAGAAGGGTTTTGGATTCATCACGCCGGACAACGGCGAGCGTGACTGCTTCGTTCACTTCTCGGCGATCAAGGGTGATGGCTTCAAATCACTCGCCGAGGGTGACCCGGTCGAGTTCGAGATCGTCGAGGGCGAGAAGGGTCCGGCCGCACAGAACGTCTTTAAGGTCACCCAGTAGGGCGATCAACATCGATCACGAGGGGGGGCGCCCGGATCGGGCGGCCCCTCCTCGAGTTCGACACAACGAAGCGGAGCGTAGATGGCTGAGATTATTCTGTCAGAAAACGACAAACTCGAGTGGGCAATCAAGGCATTCCGACGCCGTGTCCAAAAGGCCGGCATTCTCAAGGACGTGCGGGCGAAGCGGTACTACATGAAGCCGAGCCTGGCGCGCCGATTGAAGGCGGAAAAGGCGCGGCGGCGTCTCCGGCAGCGGAAGAGCAACCGGGCCTGAGGTAGCGAGATCGGGCCCATTGTTGGTGGCTGCAACCCTTCCCCCACACAATTCAGGAACACTGGCAAACGGTTGACGGTTGACTGTTACGGGGAGCCCCAGGCTCAACACGGAGTCACATGTCAGACACTGAGCTTCCACTCCCTATAGGGGAGGATGTCGATCAGGTGGCGTTCGAGCGCGCCACGCGCATCATGTGCGGGTTTATGGCTGCGTACGAGGTGTTTCGCCATCGGATCATCACCCAAGTGCGCACGCTTTTCGCCGAAGGTACGACGGACGAGGGCCCCCTCGTGTCAGCCGAATACTGGAAGATCGTCGCGCCCGGCACGAATGAGCTGCGGGCGTGTTTGAATTGGTTACGCGATCTCGAGGCCATCTCTGCGGAGAAGATGCGGACGTTCGATCGACTTCGTGGGTATCGCGGACAGATTGCGACGCTCTTCTTCGATCAGATCTCAGATGAACACGTCGAGACGTATCTCAAGGGGATTCAGGAGATCGATGATCTGTTGAGCGGCATCGAAGCGTGGTGGGCTATCAAGGTTCGTTCCGATGCAGATGAAGACAGCCCGAGCAAGCGCGCGCACACCGCCGAGCACATGCAGCGCTCGATTTTGACGATCAAGATGCTCAAGCGCGTCGCACGGGACGATGCGAACGACGCATGGCGGCTCTATCGGCACTACCTATCGTTCAGAGAGATCGACACTGATACTCTCCATTGAGAGATGGGAGTGATCCTCTTTCTCCATGCCGATCGATCCTACTGACATCGAGATATGTGTAAGCGGCGACGCGGCTAACTTCGGCGGCGCCACCTCTCCGCCGATTGTCCAAACGTCGTTGTTCAGCTTTCCAAACTACAGATCGTTGCTGGATGCGTTGGCATCGGAGCACACCAACAACGTGTACAGCCGGGGCCAGAACCCGACAGTGGAAGCGGTTGAGTGCAAGCTTGCCAAGCTCGAACGCGGTGAAGCGTGTAAGTGTTTCGGATCAGGCATGGCGGCAGTGAGTGCCGTCCTGATGGGGCTGCTCGAGCAGGGCGACCATGTAGTGTTCGTCAACCAGACCTACGGGCCCACGCTGCAACTTGCCGATCAACTGCGGCGGTTCGGGATCGAGCACGACCTCGTTCTGGATCTGTCAGTCGAAGCGGTCGAACGCGCGATCAAGCCCAATACGAAGTTGTTGTGGCTCGAGAGTCCCGGCACGATGACGGTTCGTGTTCTGGACGTAGAAGCGATGGCAGAGCTGGCACGGGCGAAGGGTGTAACGACATGCATCGATAACACGTGGGCGACGCCGCTGCTCCAGAAACCGCTCACGATGGGAATAGACATCTCACTTCATACGGCGTCGAAGTATCTGGGTGGGCACAGCGACCTCATTGCGGGTGCCGTGGTCACCACGACCGCACGGATGGAGCAGATTTTTTACCGGGCGTTCATGCTGCTCGGTGGAATTCTGAGCCCGTTCGACGGGTGGATTCTCTACCGCGGTATGCGGACCTTGCCGACGCGGCTTGTCCAGCACGGTGCTGACGCGTTGGCTGTCGCCGAGTTTCTGCGCGGGCACGCGGCGGTGGCGCGAGTCAATCATCCGGCATTTGCCGCCGATCAAGACTTGGTTGAACGCCAACTTCGGGGATACTCGGGATTGTTCTCGTTCGAACTCGAGAACGATACGTTCGAGAACGTTGAGCGCGTGATCGACGGGCTCGATCATTTTTCCATTGGCGTGAGTTGGGGTGGCGTCGAAAGCCTGGTGATCTCGCCGTTCCGCGGCACCAACGCGGAAGCCCTCGCGCGACAGGAGATCCCTCGAGGTCTGATCCGTCTGTCGATTGGGCTCGAGGGGGCGGATCTGCTGATGGGTGATCTAGACCGAGCCCTTTCGTAGGGCGGGAAGAACTTCCCGCCTTCCCGTCATCCCGCCTTCCCGTCTCTTACCAACACCACCTTCCCAATATTCTTGCGCGCATGGATATACCGATGCGCTTCGACCGCCCCATCGCGCGTCAACGGAAACGTACGGTCCAAAATTGGCTTGATCTCGCCCGCGATCATCAACCGATAGATCTCCGGCATCGCCTTTCGCAGCACCGTTTCCTTTCGTCCGAGGTGCAACAGGTGCACGCCGAATACCCCGAGGTTGGGTTGGATAAGTGATAGCGGGTGTAGCGGCCGAGTCTGGATCCAAGCCTTTGCGGCCTGCAACCAGTTTCTCCTTTGCCCGGGGACGGCACTCGCAAAGCCAAAAAACACTAGCCGCCCGAGCGGGCCCAACAGTCGACGGCACGAACGTGTCGCCAAGCCCCCGCGGGCGTCGAGCGCGATATCGAGACCACGGTCTCCCAGGAGTTCGCGGACCCCCTGCTCCCATGATCCGTATGAGTCAAAACACGCCTCCGCACCAAGGTCCTCGGTGACGAACCTGCGCTTCCGGTCGGTTCCCGCTGTGCCGATGACGCGCAGGCCTCGTTGCACGGCGAGTTGTACGGCTGCGGTTCCCACACCTCCCGCTGCCGTAAGCACCAGGACGGATTCGTTCGCTTCTGCCTTAGCGGCCTCGAACAAGCAGACCCAGGCGGTCAAAAACGCGACTGGTACCGATGCTGCCACCGCTGGCGAAAACGACTCAGGGTACTTGAATAGGTCCGCGGCCGGCAGGACGATATCATGGGCGTATCCCCCGTACCGCATCAGCGCCACGCACCGGTCGCCCACCTGCCACCCATCGACATCGGTACCGGTCTTCAGAACCTCGCCTGCAACCTCGAACCCGGGGCTAAACGGTCCTTCCGGGATCGTGTCGTAGATTCCCGCCCGCATCATCAGGTCCGCGAAGTTCACGCCCACAGCCGTAACGCGGAGATGGACGTCGTCGGGGCCGATCTTGCGGAGAGGGACCTGGCGTTCTACGAACGCTTCCGGCGGCCCCGTGCGTTCGATGCGGATCGCTGTGGTCTCAGTCATTGCAGTCATTAATCGATGCTATCTGATCTCGGGGCCGCCGCGACGATTGTCGCGGACGAAGCGATCACGCGCCGGCATGACCACGGCAGGCAAGGTGGTCGCGTTCATCACGTCGTTTTCTGCAATGATTTCATTCGCATGGAGAAGAAAGGCGACGAGCGAATAGACGTCGTCTGGCTCGAGCGATCCCGGCCGATCGAATGGCATCGCCCGGTTGATGTAGTCATACAGAGTCGTCGCGTACGGCCAGTAGTTTCCGATGGTCCGCATCCTCGAAAAGGACGGATCCTGTCCGAACGGAAATCCCTCGCGCGGTTCGCGGCCGACCAAGCGATCGTTTGGACCTTCGACACCGGTAGCGCCGTGGCAGGCCGCGCACGTCGCTTCGTACAGGCGCTCTCCCGCAGCGACCGTTCCTTCACCACTGGGAAGTCCCGTCCCATCCGGCATGACGTCGATATCCCAGGCCGTTATCTGCTCCGGCGTGGCATGTCTCCCAAAGTCGAATGTAGAATCACCTTCGCCCTCCGTCCTTCCTCCTTGGTCCTGTGAGCACCCCGCACACAGGAACGCGATGCCGATGACCGTATCTCTCCAGTTCATGCTTCCAACCCAAACACCACGCTTCCGTCGGATTTGACGCGCCACGCCCGAATGTTGTTGGCGTGGTACGAGGTGCCGGCACCCCGCGCATCGATCAACTGTTCCAGTGTCGGTTGCACATAACCCGTCTCGTCGTGCGCACGGCTCATGAGCAGCGCGTTTCCGCCGTTCCACTGCCACAGGTAGCGAAACCGCGTATGGCATTTGGGGAGCACCGGGTCCTGGAGTTCGGCGTCATCCCAAGTCGAGCCACCGTCCGTGCTGATCTCGACTCGCGTAATCTTTCCGCGGCCGGTCCAGGCGATACCGGAAATTTCCCAGAAGCCGTGTTCGCTCAAAGTGTCAGGATATGCTGGGAAGGTGATGATCGACTTCGCGTCCATCTCGAACGAGAAGATCCGCGCAGTGCAATCGGCCAAGGGGTCGCTGTACTTGGAAGTTTCCTGCCTACTCATGAAAGGCGCATCGGCCAGTTCCAGCCGGCGAATCCACTTCACGCAGGCGTTGCCTTCCCATCCTGGGAGGAGCAATCGTGCGGGGAAACCGTTTTCCGGTCGAAGGGGCTCTCCATTTTGCGCGTAGACGATCAAGGCATCGTCCAACGCCTTGTCGACCGGGATGCTACGGGTCAAGACCGCGGCATCCATCCCTTCGGCGAGAAACCACGTTGCGTCCGGGTGCACACCGACTTCGTTGAATAGCGTCCTGACAGGGACGCCGGTCCACTCACTGGTACTCGTGAGCCCGTCTATCTGTTGCGGCGTGAGATCCTCGCGGAAACTCGATGCCCGGAATCCGCGGAAGCCGTTCCCGGAGCATTCCACGAAGTAAGTCCGGGATTCCGCCGGAAACCGTCGCAAGTCATGCAGCGAAAACATCATTGGCCGGTCAACCATCCCGTGGATCAGCAGTGCATAGTTTGCCGGATCAATCGTGGGGACGCCGCCGTGATGGCGTTCGAAGTGCAGGTCGGAGGGGGTGATGATGCCGTCTAGGTCCTGGAGCGGCGACCCGGAACTTGCCGAAGGATAGGACCTAGAGACCGTACGCTGGAGATGCACATGCGCGGACCGCTCGCCGACGCTAGTCGGCGGATCGCCGAGCACTTTCGTGGGGTCTTGTGCTGCAGCTGCAGTGGATTGGCCGGATGCCTTCTCAGTGTCGCCGAGAACGGTCGATCCAATGGCACCAGCCGCACCGGCAATGAGCGCTCGGCGCGAGAGTGAGGTCTTGTCTTTTTTCTTGGTCATGCCGGTAAGGTGAGGCCTGAATGTGAACTAGGCTAGGGATGGGAATCGGGAGGTGGGTCCTCGATCTTTGGCATGGGTTGCGTAGGCAAGTCTCCTGGGAACGGATCCCGTCGATCGGTGCCCTCCCGCCGTTCGTCCATCCTGCGCTCACTGCCCGATCTTCGGTCCTGATGCCGGATCTCTGTCATTTGGATGCGTCGTTCTGTGTCTCGAGACGGGCGTTGGCGGCGCTCGACAGGCTGGCGCTGCATCAGGAACGCCATTCTCGATGTAATCTCGGAGTCGACTTTGGCCCAATCCTCTCGGAGCTTAGCGTACAGTTTTTGATCAGCTTCAGATGCTCCGGATCGCTCGGTGAACTCCAGAATGGCGCGCATCTCGATGCTAATCCGCCGTTTATTCTCGTGAAGCTCCTTGAGGGCCGCCAATTGCGCTTCGTCGGCTAGCACCGCCGAATGTCTTCCCACTGCGCGGCCCTGCGCGGTAGGGAGTGTGGCACCACAGCCGGCACAGAATCTCGTTTCATTCGTAATTGGCGAACCGCAGTTGGCACACTGCATGCCCATACCTCAAGTTGGGTGTCAGAAGCTCCGATAAGATACTAGGTAACGAAGCGCTGTGCCCCGCTTGACTACCAGCTATATCGGGCTCCGTATCTGCTGTAGTGTCAGCACTTGGCGCAGCCAGAGCACTAGTAGTTGGCACTAAACCGCGCCCGCTATGCCCTCACACCCGATTAGATTACT
>JBDHLU010000057.1:0-19569 GCA_039656555.1 Gemmatimonadota bacterium
GGGACACTGGTACTTCACCCTCCGCGATGCGGACGCACAGGTCCGGTGCATCATGTGGCGGAGCGACAACCAGCGGGTGAGAACGCCACCGGACGAAGGGGTTGAAGTGTTCGTCGAGGCGCGCCCAACGGTTTGGGAAGATCGGGGCGCATTTCGGCTCACCGTCAAGCAGTTGCTCCCCACCGCGGCCGATGGCGGATGGCAAATCAAGCTGGAGCAGGCGCGTGCGGCCTTGGATCGCGACGGCTTGTTCGACCCCTCGCGCAAGCGACCGCTTCCCCAGTTTCCGTTTCGGATTGCGGTGGTGACGAGTGTGGACGGGGCTGCACTTCGCGACATCGTAGCGGTCACCGAACGCCGGTGGCCTGTTGTCGAATTGTTGGTCGTGCCGACCAGGGTTCAAGGGGAAGGCGTCGAGGCCGAGATCCGGGCCGCATTGCAATTCGCGGATCGGCTGCCCGATGTCGACCTCGTGATCGTAGGCCGCGGCGGTGGGTCGCGGGAAGATCTATGGGCGTTCAACACCGAGATCGTTGCCCGAGCGGTCGCTGCGATGTCCGTTCCGACGATCGCGGCGGTTGGACACGAAACGGATGTGTCGCTGACCGAACTCGTAGCAGACGCTCGGGCGCCAACACCATCGGCGGCCGCGGAGGCTGCGGTGCCCAACCTGGAACAGGTCCAGGCGGGGGTGGACCAAATGGCGCGGCGGCTGGGCCGCGGTTTGACCAACCGGACCCAATTGGCGAAGGAACGACTGGCGCGAACCACCGACCGGTTGACGGTCGCCATAGGTGGTCTCGTCGACCGCGACCGGAGCCGGGTGTCCGAACTCGGTGCGATGCTCGACGCTCTCTCCCCGCTGAGAATCCTGGCCCGCGGATATTCGGTGGCCCGGAGTCGCGAGGGCAAAGTGTTGCGACGCATGGACGACTTCGTTCCCGATGTACCCTTCACGTTGACCGTGGGTGACGGCGAGGTGAATGCGGTGCCGAAAGCTCCGGCCGATGGCTGACCAACAACCAAACCTGCAGTCGGAGCTGGACAAGCTCGAGGCCATCGTCCGGGACCTGGAAGACGAAAACCTCGACCTCGATCGGGCCATCGCCATGTTCGAAGAGGGCGTGCGTCACCTCCGGTCCGCTCGGGAGTTGTTATCCAAATCAGAACTCACTGTGCGAAAGGTGCTCGAAGAATCCGATGGGTCGGTCCGATTCGATGACATCGACGACTGAGGTCGAGCTGCATCTCGCCGACACGCGAGACATGGTGAACCACTGGCTAGACGAATGGGCCGGCTACGTGGCGCGCGAGATCGAGGACCCGGTGGGGGCAGCCATGGCGTACAGCCTGTCGTCTCCGGGAAAGCGCCTGAGGCCGGCGTTGGTGCTTGCTGCGTATAGGGTGATGGGCGGCAAAGGTGATGCCAGCGAGTTGGCCACAGCGGTCGAAATCATCCACACGTATTCTCTGGTTCACGACGATCTGCCTTGCATGGACAACGACGACATGCGCCGTGGGCGCCCGACCACGCACGTCAAATTCGATGTCCCGACGGCAACCGAGGCCGGGTTTCGCATGGTCCCCCTCTCGTCACAGGTGCTGGCGGCTGGGGCCGAACGCTTGGGGCTCGGCCCGGATCTACACGGGAGGATCGGGGTCGTGCTATATCGGGCCGCCGGTGCCGGTGGGATGATTCGGGGCCAAGTGCTGGATCTCGAGGCGGAGGGGCGCAACATCTCGCTGGACGAGTTGATCGACCTCCATCAGGCCAAGACCGGCGCGCTCATCACGGCAAGCGTGGTCATCGGGGCAATGGCCGCTCGATCTGACCAACCGCCGATCGAGGCCCTCCGTCGCTTCGGGGCAGAAATAGGGTTGGCCTTTCAGATCGTCGACGACGTACTCGACGCGACCGGCACGTCCGCCGAACTGGGCAAGACCGCCGGCAAGGATGCGAAACAGCAAAAGGCCAACTTCGTTTCGATGCTGGGAGTGGAAGGGGCACGCCAGGCAGCCCAGGAGCGTTACCGGCGAGCCGTAGACCACCTCGGGGCGGTCCACGTAGATTGCACCCTACTCAAGGGTCTGGCCGAATACGTCATATTGCGGACGGCGTGACCGGGCTACCCAAACACACGGAAGTCTATGTCGGCTGAAAAAAGTCTCACGCCTAGATGAACATCGGTGTCATTGGGAACCCTCGATATGAGGTCATCGGACCGCTTCTCTCCCAACTGGCGGGGTGGGCTGCGGCACGAGACTTCACCCTGTGTTCCGAATCCGACCTGGCCGACGTGTGGCCGGACCCGGTTGCACCACTGACGGACGAGAGCCCGCTCGACATCCTCCTCTCGTTTGGCGGTGACGGTACGCTACTGCGCGGAGCGCGGTCCCTTGGTGGCCGGGACGTACCGATCATGGGCATCAATCTTGGTCGGGTCGGGTTCTTGACGACCGCCACTCCCGAGAACTTCGAGCAAGCCATCGACGACCTGCTCCAGAAGCGTTACGAGGTCGAAGAACGAAGGGTGCTCGAGACCACGATCGGCGATGGCGATACCGAACGGCGCGGGCAGCTCGCCTTGAACGACGTCGTGGTGCACAAGGCCGGTGTCGCCCGCGTCATTCTCATACGCGTGTCTGTCGATGGCGAGCAGATCGGGCAGTACAGCGCCGACGGAATCATCATCGCCACCCCGACTGGATCGACCGCCTACTCGCTGAGCGCCGGTGGCCCGGTTGTCGTGCCCGACGTTGACGCCCTGGTCATTACCGCGATTTGCCCCCACACCCTGGCCGTTCGGCCCATCGTCGTCCGCGGTGAGGCCCAAATCACGATTGATCTGGTACCGCCCGTATCCGAAGAAATCTTGGTTTCGTTTGACGGGCAGGTGGGCGATTCGATCACGGCCGGAGAGAGGGTCCACATCCGCCGTGCCGGCTCGGTGGTTCGATTGGTACGGCTCGCGCAAAAAGGGTTCTTTGCGCGCATGCGTGAAAAGTTACACTGGGGTGACCTCAGCGATCGAGAACGAGGAACGCGTGCTGACTGAGCTTCGCGTCCGCGAACTGGCGGTAATTGCGGACGTGACCCTTCCCCTCCAACCTGGTTTGAACGTCCTGACCGGTGAAACCGGAGCGGGGAAGTCCATTCTGGTGGATGCGTTGTCGCTATTGCTGGGCGAGCGCGCGTCGACGCATGTCGTGCGCCCCGGTGCAAAACGAGCGGTAGTTGAAGCTGCTTTCGAGGTGGGGCGTTCGGGTGCTGAGGTGATCGAGGTTGCCGACGACCTCGGGATCGATATCGAGGATGACCTGGTGGTCGTCCGGCGGGAAATCAACGCTGCCGGGCGGAATCGTGCCTGGGCGAATGGGTCCCCAACCAGCGTTTCCGCCTTGGCGACGCTGGGGCAGCATCTTGTCGACCTACATGGTCAACACGAGGCACAATCCCTCCTGAAGGCCACCGTGCAACGCGATATCCTCGACGCTTTCGCCCAAGGGAGTGTGCAGCGCAATCGCGTGCGCACGGCCTATCGCTTGGTGGTCGACCTACGAGACCGCGAATCGGTGTTGCAGACGAGGCGCGATGATATTCGTCGTCGGGCGGACTATCTCCGCCATGTGGTAGACGAAATCGAGACGGCGAATCTGCGACCAGGAGAGGATACGGCGCTCGACGTCGAAGCCAGGCGCCTCGGCAATGCGGAAGAGCTCACTGAACTAGCCGAGCGCTTGATCGAACTCGTGGAATCGGATGATCAAAGGTCAGCCATCTCCGCGCTCAACGACGCCGATCGCGTGTTGCAACAACTTGCCCGTGTCGATGACACTGTTGGACGATGGAACACCTTGATTGAAACCGCGCGGGCGAACCTCGAAGAACTCACACTGTCGGTGCATGGCTACGCGTCGGATATCGAGTCCGATCCGACACGCCTGCGCGAGGTCGAACGGCGCCGAGACCAGCTGTATCGTCTGTCGCAGAAGTATGGCGACACGATCGAAGCGATCATCGAGACTCGGGATGAGTCTGCCGCCGAGCTGGAGATGCTGGATACGGCCGACCTGGACCTCGAGCACCTCGCCGGGGAGCGTACCGCTGCGGAAGAGGAGCTATCGGCTGCCGCCGGGGCTCTCACGGACCTTAGAAAGAAAGCGGGTACAGATCTGAGCCTGCAGGTCGATAAGCTCCTTCCCGGCCTAGGTATTCCACACGGCGAGTTCTCCGTGGTGTTCCGCCAACTCGATGGCGTAACGGAGTCGGGCGCCGAACAGATCACGTTCATCGTGCAGCTCAACCCGGGCCTAGATCCGCGACCCCTGGCGCAAGTAGCCAGTGGCGGGGAATTGTCGCGTCTGATGCTGGCACTCAAGGTCGTCTTGAGCGGGTTGGACATGATTCCGACGCTGGTGTTCGACGAGGTAGATCAGGGAATTGGTGGGGAAGTGGCCGTTCAGGTGGCGGACGCTCTTGCCGATGTGGCTGCGTCGCGGCAAGTCCTGGTGATTACCCACCTGCCGCAAATTGCCGCTCGTGCAGGGCATCATCTCACCATCGCTAAGTCTTCCGATGGCGGGATCGCGACGAGTGACATTCGCGTCGTCGATGGTGAGGAGCGTGTGAAGGAAATCGCGCGCATGTTAGGCGACGCGGATGGCGCGACGACGAGAAAGCACGCCGAGGAGTTGCTGAAAAAGCGCCGCCGGCAAAAAACGACAGCAGCCGGATAGGCTTACCGGCCTATCGGCTCCTCAGCTTCCGGATCCTCTTCCGCCGGCGGCCCGCCCCAAAGTCTCCAGTACAACCGCAAGAAGAAGTTTACCGTCGTTGTCTTGGGTGTACGCCCACCGGTGCCGCCGAACGCGGTCCGGTAATCCAGCCCGGCTTCGATGGGCAGCTTCGCTATGTGTCGTCCACGATCCATGCGGTAGTACAGGCCGGCGCCAAGGAAGAGTGACTGATAGGTCGTGTTCACTGCGAGGTCTGCGGCCGAAACGGGGCCGCCGAGCGAGGGAGGCACGTCCAGCGGAGTCGTGAGCGTGAACTTGTCGGCGAGCTTGTAGAAATACGATGCCGACATGTAGGCGGTAAACCCACTACTCAAGCGCAACGCCGGGTAAAGCCCTATGCGGAACATGTCACCGAGGTTCCGCTGTACTGTGGTCTGGGTGGCGAGAGTTGCGTACGGACGGTAGTAGGGCATCACCCGTCGTTCGAGCCGATCGCCGAGTTGCAGGGTGTAACTCGCATCCAAGGCCAACGTGAGGTGGGTACCCGGCATCCACACGCTTTCCAGGCGGAACTCAACGTCCGTTTGCTTGTCGCCGGACCCGATGTCCGTGTAGTTCTCCGGAAGATCGCGGCTCCCAGTAGGCAGCCGGACGTTGCCAATCAGCACGGCGCGGAGTTTGTCGTTTTGTGCGACACCATACCGCATGCCGATCTCGATGTCACCGAAGCGATTCGAGTACTTCGTGAGGCCCAAGGCCGTGGCCGAGTATCCGAACACCGGGTCGGTGAGCATCGCGTCGACATCCTCCCGGAGCACAGGGCTGTTGGGGAGGGGCAGGGTACTCGTGACGGCCGGTGCTCCGAGCGCGGTAAGCCGGGCGACTAATGTCGCGATGGCACCGGTGACCGCCTGTCCGGTCGCGGAGCTACCCATAGGAGAAAACGGAGGGAGCAGTTCGCCGGCGCCATTCATGGCGTCCACTCCCGATAGAAGCGTGATGTCCATCTGCATTTGGCGAGCGTCCATCACCGCGGTACGCGCCTGATTGCAGATCGGCCCCGATGGGCAATCGTACCCTATGGCGGCGATCTGTCCTTCTACGAACACCGCCGCAGCTTCGAGTTCACCGAGCAGCGATTGGATCTGTGCGATGGCCGTGGCGTTGCCGGCTTGGGATGCCGCCTGATTCCATCCCAGATCTGCGTTGGTCGAATCGACTTCGAGTGAGACTTGGGATCGCGTGGTCACCAGCGGTACCGAGGCCGTCAACGTGATGCGGTCCGTCAACCCGACGGAGAAGTTGAACGGGAGTCTCCGCACGTCGGCCACCAGACCGGCCCGAAACGCGCCGGCGTTGATCGCAATCGACGAATCTCCGGTGATGGACCAGATCGCATTTTGCGGGTTGAACAGTGTCGGGATGAGTCGGACGCCCGCCGAATCATCCGAGAAGCTGGTGCCGAGCGATTCCGGTGTTCCCGTCGTGTCGAACCGTTCGCTCGCGCTGGTGTACTTGGGCTCGAACCCGATCCGGAGCGTTCCACGGGGAATGACCCACGCATCGGGGTATTGAGCTTCGGATGGGGGTGCGACCAGCGCTGTGAGTGCGCCAATCGTCAACAGCCAACCGCCAACCGCCCGCGCACTCGGAGTCCTGGGTAGCATCTGGCTGTCGGCCGTCGGCTGTCGGCTGGCGGCTGCCTTATTGTTCACTCAAATTCGTTCCGTAGGCCGCGTTGATCGCCACTACCAAAGCATTGGTAAGAAGGCGGTGCGTACCCTCATTGGGGTGGATCCCGTCCCGCGACACCGCCGAGCCGAATGGAGCGACGACATGTTGCGGATCGGCAGGGTCGAACGCTGGGAACGGTCTGATCTTGGTCGGATCTTGCAGCAGGTCCTTTAGGATTACGTTCGGGTCGACATACGCCCATCCTCGACTCGTCGCGTGCTCTTCGATGAGGGCGTTGTACGCGTCCACGATCAGCACCATGAACGCGGCTTCGTCAGCTGTTATCACCTCGTCGACGGAGCAGTCAATGGTCTGGGGCGTCCCGGAGTCTGCGGCTGCCATGATCGGAGCGCCGTAATGAAACGGGATCAGCACGGTGGCCGAGTCGGTCTTTCCGGGCACCTCCCGTCGGTCGAGACAGTTGTTGTCGACCGTGAGATTCGCGTTGATCTGGCTCTCGGCCCAATAGGCGGCACCACTCGATGCGTAAGGGGCGAAGGAGACTTGGACGACCCCGATCAGCACGCCGCCCTGCAGGGTCGGCATGGAGTCGAGGACGGTCATCATCGAGTCGTAGCTGCCGCGGAAATCTCGGAGGCGTGTAATGAGGCCAGGATCGCCGGGGTTCGTGGTGTCGAGGACGGCACCCAACACGTCGTTGTTGCCGATGAACACCGAAACGAAGGTAGGGTCGATCAATCCTACCGCTTCTACTTGGGTCCGCCCTCCCAGAAACAGGCTCGTCAACGGATTGGCGTTGCTCGCCCCGTCCACGTTGGAGAGAACATCGATCACGTCGGCACCCGGTACCGCAACATTGTTGAGTTGGCGCGGAAGCTCACCGCGGAACGCGCACTCCGTCTCCGGGATCGTGTCGATACGCTCATTGGTGAAAACGTTGACCAAAGGCGGTGGGCATCCCGGCATCGCGATTGACGGATACGTGAAGTCCCTTCCGGTTTCCAAGCCCATGGCTTGCGCGAGGATCACCGAGTACGACTCCAGCTGAGTGCTGTCGTTGATCCCACCAGACTGGAAGCCCGCCGTGATGGAATTTCCCATCGCCGCGTACCGGGAAAAGATCTCATCAACCGGTTCGGCTGGCAGAAGCGAGTCGTCGTTGCAAGACAAGAGTAGCGGTGTAGCCATTGCGACGATCACGAGGGCACGGCGATTAAGATTGTTCATCGTTCGCTCTCCCTAAAACCGAACAGTGATCGTGGCCCCGAACAAATGGGCAGTGAACGAATAGAGCCCGCTATTGATGTCGCTCACGACGACCGGCGCTGGAGTGCCGGGGGGAACATCCTGCACTCGGCCGCGGCGCTCGTCCTGTCGAATGTATTGATAGGCGACGTCTAGGCGGAGCGCCTGCGAAAGGTCCAACCCGACCCCCGCAGTGAATTCGTTTCGGGAGTTCTCAGGGAGGAGGGGGGTAACCGTCTCATCCGGGCTGGCCGCCCCATGGTGCAGGTACCCGCCCCGGAAGGTCCATCGAGGATTCAACACATATTCGGCGCCGAACCGAAACGCATTCGTATTCTTGAAGTTCTCGACGAGCGTTATGGTAGGGGTTGCTGCATTGTCGAAATTGAGTGTTAGCGTATCGAATACCGACCACCGCACCCACTGCCAATCACCGAGTAACGTGAGTTTGTCGGTAACGTCGTAGGCCACGCCGATCGTTATTTGATCGGGCATCGTGATGCTGGTCGATGCGGTCGAATCCGCGAGGGGCCGGCCCTCAGAGTAGAGGTCTGAGATGATCAACACCAGGTCTACCGGCAGTGGCAGGTCGGGGTTGAGCTGGCCACTCGGGTCTGCCAAGGCGATTGGATTCTGCGGTGGGAGCACGATGCCCGTTGCCACGGGCTCGAAGTCTACCCGTCCGGAGTAGTCGAGCTTGACGCTCGATAGGTAGCGGGCGCCGATGTGGAACTTGTCGGTTGGCTCGATCGTGAGGCCGAAATGTGCGCCATAACCGGTTGCACCATCGGCCTCGAGGTTCGCATTCGAAAAATCGGACCGGATCGGGATCCCAACGCTCCCAAACGTGAGGCCGCCGCCCCCGGGAATCTCGAATGCCGAGAGGTCGGCGCGCTGGTTGAGGTCAACCGAACCATTCACGTAAACGAATCCGGCCCCGACACCCAGCCAGTCGTTCACTCGATATGCGAGGGTCGGTTGCACGTAGATCGACCTGAGACTGCTGTCGTACCCGATGAACCGTCCAGCGAAGGCACCACTGGCTTCCAGCTCGACAGCCGTCAGCGACGTGTCGAGAGGCCAGCGGGTCCCAAGCCCATAGGGGACGTAGACCCCCAAACCAGCGGCGAGACGGTCGGTGATGCCGTAGGTCGCATACAGATGGGGTATCGGAACCGGCGATACGTCGAGGTTGGTCGTACGCTGGGCAAAGTCATCGGTAAACCCGCCGTTCGCCGCGATGACGGTCGCTCCCAGGCTGATCGTCCATCCGTTGGTTCCGGCGATGCCGGCCGGGTTGAACCAAATGGCCGAAGCGTCGTCGCAGGCTTTGGCGACCCCGGTGCCCGCTCGCCCCACCACGCAGCTGCCATGTTCGTTGACCTGGAAGCCTTGGGAGTAGGCCGTGGTTGGGACGGCAAGAAGGACGAGAGTGATGACGAGGCTGGCCAGCAATGTCTCGAGTCGCGAGACCTGGACGATTGACGATTGACGATTGACGGTTGACCGACCCGATACTAGGTAACTCATGCTGCCCCCTCTGGTGCCGCGAGATTACCCACGGCCATCCCGAAAGTCAATCAATTCAGTACCTTAGCCTTGCGTCAGCAGTTCCCGGTCGTACGCCGCGAGAATTTCCTGGCGGCCGATCACCCCGAGCAGCTTTTCGGGGTCGGCGTCGCCAACGACGGGGATCACGTGACTGCCTCTTACCGCCAATTTCTGGAGGGCGGCGCGCAGCGAGTCACGCGGGGACACTGATTCGAACTGTTTGACCGCGAGGTCGCCCGCCAGCACCAGGTCGGAATATCGGTCGGTATCGGTCAAGACCGTCCGCAGGTCGGCATAGGTGAGCATCCCGGCGAGCTTGAGGTCGGCGTCGAGCACGGGGAACTCGATCTGCTTGGACTGGCCGATGGCACGCATGATCTGCTTGACCGTTGCGCTCTCTCCAATAACGTCAGGGTTGTCGTCCAGGAAGTCGCGTACGAGCAATCGCTCCAGAATGGCCGTGTCGCGGCCGGCGTGAATGTTATCTCCACGTCTAACCAGCCACTCCGAGTACATCGAGTTGGGGTGCAGGCGACGTGCGGTGATATACGCGATCGCACCACACATCATGAGTGGCAGTATGAGAGCGTAGTCGCTGGTCATCTCGAAGACGATCATAATGGCGGTGAGTGGCGCATGCGTCGTGGCGGCAACCACGCCGGCCATGCCCACCACCGCAAACGCCTCGGGAATGATGTCCAGCCCCAGATAGGTTTGGGCCACTGAGGCCAATCCGCCACCGAACGTGGCCCCGACGACGAGTGCCGGGGCGAAAATACCACCGGCGCGGACCGCCGACAGCGTCAGTGCCGTAGCGATGATCTTGGCCGCGCAAAGGCCGAGCAGGAACAGCCCAGTCCGTTGCGTCACGAGCTCGATCGAAAGCGTTTCGTGGCCTCGGCCCCACAGGGCTTCCTTGAACACCACGTTCAACACGCCCACCAGTAGCGCGGCGATGAGAATACGGGGCCAGTATCGCGGGACTCGCTGCAAGGTGTCTTCCGTCTTATACACGAACTTGATGAACGCGACGGACACCAAGCCACATCCGATTCCCAAGATTGCATACATCACCAATTCGCTGGGGCCGCCCAGGCTATACTCGGTCGGGATGAAGATGACGGGCGAGTCTCCGAAGGCCGACCGTGAAATGGCAGCGGCGATCACGCTCGCCACGAGGATCGGAGGGAACGCGCTCACGCCGAACGTGCCGATCACCTTTTCCAACGAGAAGAACACACCGGCAATGGGGGCATTGAAGGCAGCCGAGATACCGGCGGCGGCACCGCAGGAGACCAGCAAGCGGAGGCGCTGGGGCCGCGACGGGAAGAGCCGTCCGATCTTGGACCCGAGCGCCGAACCTGCTACCGCCACCGGACCCTCGGGGCCGACCGAACCGCCGGCCCCGATTGCCAAAGCGGTGGCGATAGTCTTCACGGCTACGTGGGGGGTGTGGATCACTCCCCCGCGTTTCGCAACGGCGCGCATGACGTCGGGGATGTTCTGGCCGGTCGAGTCGCCGGTTCCCAACCGGACCATCGTACGCGCCAGCGCGAGCCCGCCGAGCACTACGAGGACGATGGCGAGGTTCCCGATGTCGGTGAGGCGGGAGACCGCGGTCAGCGAGACCAGCTGTACGAGGTCGATGAGCTTGAAGAACCCGATCACGGCCGTACCAACCGCAGTGCCGATCAGCAGTGCAAAGATGAGGAGGAGGGTGTTTTCGTCGACGCCCATTTTGGAGAGACGATCGACGCCTGCATCGACCAGGCTCGAGGTCCGGGCGGTGAGGGCCCGGACCCAGGCCCGGATGCGAAGGGCCGGCACTATTCCTTATATGAGCGGGTCGGCATGCGGGATAAGCTAACTGGGACGGGGGGGGCAGTGAGACGGCACGTTGGGGCTAAGGCTCAATCACGCCTTGAACGTGCATGTGAGTGAGGTAAAGATCGAGAAGATGTGACTGGAACCGACACCTCACTCTTCACCTCCGCCGGGCAAGCGACGCCCCGGAGTCCACGGAGCGCCGGCGGCCTCGAGCGCTACCTCGAGCTGCGGCAGTGTGGTGTCGAGCACGACGCCGAGGTCCGCGCGAAAATCCGTAAAGTCAGTCCTTGCGATCTCGAGATTGCGTCGGTGCGTGGCCGTGGGTGTTTGGCGAGTGTCCCAATGGCCACCGACGACGCGTCCAACTCGGCCCCGAATGGAGGGTGCGTTTGATTCGTTGAGGCTGCCGCGTACCTGATCGCCGTTGAGCCTAGTCTGGAGGCCGACGAGCGTAGCGTTGAGGTCGTCCAGTTGGCCAAACAGTGCCGGGCCCGCATCCGGAGTCTGAATGAGCGCGGCGCGCATGTGCCTTAGCCGGTCACGCGCACGACCGAGTTCCTCGCCGGCACTCGCGATCGAGCGCATCAGCTCGCGGGTGTCCTGTTGGAACGCGGCAACGACCGCGAAGTCCGTTCCGGCAGGTGCCGTCGGCACCGGCTTTACCTCAAACGACTGCGGTGAACCCAGCGCTTCGACCCCGGACGCCGAGACGAGCACGAGTTCGACACTGTAGCGCCCCGGTGGCGCGAGCGGCCCCTGAGGGTCTCCGGCCCAGGGCGGGATGAAGTCCGGAACGAACAGGTCGATCGGGTCGGGCGCTGGCCGACGAAGGTCCCAACTCACACGATGGAATCCAACCTTGGCAGGTCCCTCGATCCAACGGACCGGTCTATTCTGCGCGTCGCGGATCATCAGTAGGGCCTTCGGACCGCTCTCTACCGCTTCGGCTCGGAGGGCATCCCAACCAGGGAAGGGAACGTCGTCATCGGCATCGCGTAGGCTCCGCTCCATGTCACGGCGTGCCGCCTGCGCAGTTTGTTGGACGTTGTCCAGGTAATAGGTGAACGTCGCTCCGAACGCCGGATTTGGTGCGTTGTACCCGGTACTGCCGAGCGTCGGCTCTCCGGGAGCCTGCATTGGTGCGTAGGGTACGTACCACCACGCGTCTCGCACGGGGGCCAGGCCGCTGCCGCTTGCCATCGCGCCGGATCCGACGGCGCGTAGCGGAGTGTAGTCGTCCAGTACATAGAATCCTCGCCCGAACGTCGCGCCGACGATGTCGTTGTCGCGCCGGTGAATCTCGATGTCACGGAACGCGATGGTCGGCGGGCCGCTCAGCTTCGTCCAATTCGTGCCTCCGTTCACACTGAAGTACAGTCCGTACTCCGTCCCGATGAACAGCAGGTCGGGGTTCACGTGGTCCTGTTGGATTACCCAGACGATGGTCTGGGCCGGGAGGTCGCCGACGATGGACTCCCAACTGCGCCCGCGATCCGAACTCCGGAACAAGAACGGCGTGAAGAGCCCGATCTTGTGCGCATCGGCTGCAGCGAAGACCACGTTCGGATCGTGCTGTGAAGCTTCGACGTCATTGATGAATGCGCGGTCGGGTACCGCCGGGAGGTCTCCGGCCAGGCGCCAGTTCGCGCCGCCGTCCTCCGTGACCTGAACCAACCCGTCGTCGCTTCCGGTGTAGATCACGCCTTCGGTGACGGGTGATTCGGAGATCGCGGTGACCGTGCCGTACTTCGACATGGCTCCGTTGTGGTAGAGCGCATCCACGCTCCACACCCGGTCCATCATCTCGAGTTCGTAGCGATTCGTGTTGGTCGTCAGGTCGCCGCTGATTGCGGTCCATGAGTTACCGCGGTCGTCGGTACGCCAGAGCCGTTGCGAGGCGAAGTAGATCCGATTCGATGCGTGAGGGCTGACCAGGATCGGCGCGTTCCACGTCCACCGCTCGGGGTCGTCGCCAGGGGCGGCTTGCGGCTGAATGTCCAAGGCTTCTTCGCTGCGTTTGTCGTAGCGGTACAGGTTTCCCTGTTGGGTTTCGATGTAAAACGTGTTCGGATCGGTCGGGTCGAACGCCACGTCGGCGCCATCGGCTCCCAGCGGCACGTACCAATCGCGGTTGCGCACACCTTCGACGTTGTTCGTGCGCGACGGACCGAAGAGCGTGCCGAGGTCCTGGGCACCGCCCAGGATGTTGTAGAAGGGCTCGCTGTTGTCGAGCGAAAGGAAATAGAATTGCGACACCGGCAAGTTTTCGAAGTGACGGTACGTCACGCCGTCGTCGAAGGTCTCGTAGAGGCCGGCATCGGTTCCGACCAGTGCGTGATCCGGATCGTCGGGGTCGATCCACATCGCGTGGTTATCGCTGTGCTTCTCTCGGCCCGTACCCAGATTGAAAAAGTGCGCACCACCATCTCGTGTCACCTGAATGAACACATCCATCTGATAGACGACGTCGGGATTGGACGGCGACGCTTCGATCTCCTGGTAGTAGTGCTCGCCTGTCCCTCCCGAGACGTATGAGTTGCGGCGGTCCCAACTCTCTCCCTGGTCGGTCGATCGGTAAAATCCTTGATCGGAGTCGTCCGCCTCGATCGTCGCGTAGACCAGGTCCGGGTTTGCCGGCGTGACGGCCAGGCCGATCTTCCCCATGTCCCCACTGGGGAGGCCTGGTGTGATCCGACGCCACGTATCGCCGCCGTCCGCGGACTTGTAGATGCCGGACTCAGGGCCACCGGCCAACAAGGACCAGACATGCCGTCGCCGCTGATAGGCCGCAGCGTATATCACATCAGGGTTTGCCGGGTTGAACTCCAGGTCGGTGACGCCGGTGTTCTCGTCGATCTCGAGGACCTGGATCCAGGTCGCGCCCCCGTCACTCGATTTGTAGACGCCGCGATGGCCGCCGGCCGCCCAGAGCGGACCCTCGGCGGCAACGAACACCACGTCACTGTTGCGCGGATCGACCAGAATCTTGCCGATGTGCTCCGACTGCTCGAGACCCATTTGGTCCCATGACTCGCCGCCGTTTCGGCTGCGGTACACGCCATCGCCCCATGCGACGTGTCGTCCACTGACGTTTTCGCCCGTGCCGACCCACACGACATCCGGATTGTTCGGGTCGAGGGCCACGTCACCGATCGAGTATGAAGGTTGATCGTCGAAGATCGGTTGCCACGTGATGCCGGCATTCGTGGTCTTCCAGAGACCGCCGGATCCGACCGCGACGTACCATGTCGACCGCTTCGTCGGGTGGACCGCGATGTCGGCAATGCGGCCGCCCATGACCGCTGGGCCGATCGGGCGGAGTTCTAGTGCGGAAGCGATCTGCTCGAGCTGTTCCTGGCTCTGGGCATGAAGTACTGCGGGAACGGACAAGGCGAAAGCAAGAACTGTGCAGGCCCGGGTGCAGCGTCGACGCATGGTAGGATCCTGTGGCAATGTTGTGATGAATTTGCAGAGCGTACAGCGGTAGACTGCACCAGGATCGCGGGTTTGGTAAGGGTTTCTCGGTAGGTAGAGGGTCGGGTCTGGCGGTGGCGCAAGTCAGGGCATACTTTGGCGCATCCACTCTAGGAGCTGGCCATGCAGGCTATGCATTGCTTGGATTGCAGTGCCGAGACTCACCCACGGCGGCGTCACCCCTCCAGTTTTCGTATCGAGACCTATGTGTGGACCACCGCGGTCGCGCTTGGCCTCATCGTCGGGGCGTGGAACGCGATCACGGCACCGCCGGCCGCCGAACTCACGCGCCCCTTGCAGCTGTCGTCGGTCTCGGCTCCTGTGGATGCGAGCCAGGACCCTGTGGTCATCGGCCGGGAGAGTGCCCGCGGTGCCGTGACGCAGGTCGGCGGTTGGATCATGCAGAAGGTGATCGCGTTCGTGCGTGTTGCGTGGTGGCTGCTGCCGATCCCGATCGTCTTTTCGCTTTGGCGACAGTTCCGCACGGTTCCCATTTGTGCGGACTGCAAGTCGGCGAATCTCGTTGCCGTAACCTAGAAGTCGACCTTTTCGACACCTCGATCGATCGTGTCGAAGCTTCTGCACGTCATAACGAAGCTTCTGCACGTCGTAACGAAGCTTCTGCACGTCGTAACGAAGCTTCTGCACGTCATAACGAAGCTTCTGCACGTCATAACGAAGCCTCTGCACGTCATGACGAAGCTTCTGCACGTCATAACCAAGCTTCAGCACGTCATAACCAAGCTTCAAAACATCGTACCGAAGCTTCAAAACGGCTTCCGCGTGGGGTTTGGGCCTTTCCAGAGTCAAATACATGGCCGGAGTTGCCAAGGTTCCCGCGCTTGACGCGTGCGCGTCCACTCCGATATATCTTTCCCATGTGCCTTGTCCTTTCCGGATGTGGAAGCTCGTACCCGGCCAGTCCGGTGTGGGCTCGCTTCCAGCGAACAACCCCAACCTTGCTTTAGGGTGATCATACCCCGGACCCGGCGGTCGTCGGTCGCGGGCGCCAAACCCCTATGATGACTTTCCTGAAAACCACGAGAAATGTCGGCCTTAGCGCTCTCGTCGCCCTGGGCTTCCTCGGTTGCGTTGGTCGCGGCGCGACGGAGTGGCACGAGGAAGGCGCCCACCGCTGGCACGAACTCCGAGTTCCGCGTCAGGGGAGCGCCGGATTCACCCAAATCCCGGCGTCCGAAACCGGTCTCGAGTTCACCAACAGCATCGGTCCCGAACAATTTCTCGAGAATCAGAACCTCTTGATGGGCTCAGGCGTCGCCATCGGTGACGTCGATGGAGACGGACGTGTGGACGTGTACCTCGCACGCACGGATGGACCGAACGTCCTATACCGGAACCAAGGGCATTGGCGCTTTCGAGACATCACCGAGGAAGCCGGAGTTGCCGCGCCGGACCGGTTCTCCACCGGGGCCGTCTTGGGCGACATCGACGGCGACGGTGACCTCGACCTTCTGGTCACGGCGCTGGGCGGCCCAAATGCGCTGTTCCGAAACGACGGTACCGGGGTGTTCACCGAGATCACGGAAGAGGCAGGACTGCAGTCGACCAGTGCCAGCGCGACTCCGACCCTGGCCGACGTGGATGGCGACGGTGACCTGGACCTGTACATCGCGAACTACAAAGTGTTGAACGCGGTGGACGCGTTCGTACCGGGGGAAATGTCGAGGTACGTCGAACAGTTGGACAGCACGGGCGTGGCCCCGGCCAAACTGCAAACGCATTTCCGTTTCCGCAAAGAAAATGGTGAGTGGGTCAGGAGCGAGCGAGCCGAGCCCGACTTGTTCTATCTCAATGACGGGACGGGGCGGTTTGAACGGGTCGCCTTCACGGGGGGGCGGTTTCGCGACGAGGAGGGGCGCCCGCTCACGCGGGAACCGGACTACTTCGGGCTCGCCGCGCGGTTCTACGACGTGGATCAGGATGGGGACCCTGATCTCTACGTGTGCAATGACTTCGAAAGTCCGGATCAGCTTTGGATCAACGACGGGACCGGCACGTTCTACGCAGCACCGCACCTCGCACTTCGCTCGACCGGCCACGCGTCGATGGCGGTCGACTTCAGCGACATCGATCGGGACGGAGACGTCGACTTCTATGTCGTGGACATGCTGGCCCGTGATCTCCAGGGACGGAAAACGCGCGGCCTAGCGCACGGGGATCTCATGAAAACCGTCGGGGAGGTCACCAACCGTCCCCAGATGCAGCGCAACACGCTGTTCTGGAACCGTGGAGATGGGACCTACGCGCAGATTGCTGACCTTGCAGGTGTGGAGGCCACCGACTGGTCGTGGTCAACGCTCTTTCTCGACGTGGACTTGGATGGGTACGAAGACATCCTGGTCGCCAACGGTTACACGTGGGATGTGTACAACTGGGATATGAACTATCAGCACAGGACGTGGTCGAACGCGAACAATTGGCGTGAGATCAGGCTGCTGTATCCGGACCTTCGCCAAAAGAACGTCGCCTTCCGCAATAACGGTGATCTCACGTTCGAGGACATGGGCTCAACGTGGGGCTTCGGCGCCGAGCTGGACATCTCGCACGGCGTTGCGACTGGGGACCTCGACGGCGACGGCGATCTGGACCTGATCGTCAACCGATTGGACGACGACGTCGGCGTGTTCCGGAACGACGTGAACGAGGGGCGGGTGGCTGTTCGATTGATCGGTCAGGCGCCCAATACCCAGGCGATCGGAGCCAAGATTCGCGTGCGCGGCGGACCGGTCGCGGAGCAGGAGAAGGAAGTGACCTTGGGTGGGCTCTACCTGTCGAGCTCAGATCCGCTCCTTACGTTCGCGACGGGAGACGCAGACGAACTCACCATTGTTGTCGAGTGGCGGAGTGGCGGGCGTACCGTCGTACCAGCGAAACCAAACCGCCTCTACGAGATTCGGGAGCCCGCAGTCCCGGGGGGTGCCAGCGCGGGGGTGGAGGCAGAGTCTGCGACTCCGCCCGAGGGCGCGGCCTTCTTCGTCGACGTCTCCGCCGAACTCGACCATGTCCATGCGGACGCATCGTTCGACGACGCCCGCGGTCAGCCCTTGTTGCCCAACAAGCTGAGTCAGCTCGGACCTGGAGTCAGTTGGTACGACGTTGACGGTGACGGCGATGAAGACCTACTGCTTCCATCGGGCAAGGGGGGACGATTCGCCTACTACCAGAACCAGGGAGGCAGATTCCGTAAGGTCTCCTTGCGCTTACCGGCTGCGCGGCACGACCAGACGACGGTCCTCGCTCAGCCCGATGGTGCCGGCGGGACGACGCTCTTGATCGGACAGGCAGTGTACGAGGCGGAAACGCCCGACGAGGCGAGTGGTACGCCCTCCGTCGTGAAGCTGACGCTGCAGCCGGACCGTGCGACCCTTGGTGCAGCTGTGCCCGGCACGTTCAGCAGTACAGGCCCGTTGGCGCAGGCCGATGTCGACGGAGACGGAGACCTCGATCTGTTCGTGGGTGGACGGGTCATTCCGCGGGCCTACCCTGTCGCCGCGTCGTCACGGCTGTTTCTCAACCAGGCGGGCAGCTTCGAGCTGGACGCGGCCAACAGTCAGACATTCTCGGAGCTGGGGCTCGTCTCGGCCGCTGTGTTTTCTGATCTCGACGGCGACGGTGATCCGGACTTGGTGTTGGCCCTCGAGTGGGGACCGCTCAAGCTGTTCGTGAACCAAGACGGCCGATTCACGGATGCCACGGACGAGCGCGGCTTGGGCCAGTATCTGAGTTGGTGGAACGGAGTAGCGACCGGAGATCTCGACGGGGACGGTCGGTTGGACATCGTCGCCACGAGCTGGGGTCGGAACACCAAGTTCCGCGTCACTCCCGCCCGGCCGCTATTGGTGTACTTCGCGGACTTCGACCTGAACGGAGTGCTCGATGTGATCCAGGCCCAGCACGATGACGTTGTTGGGGGCATTACGCCGCTCCTCGAAAACCCCGTACGCATGGCGAGAGAGATCCCCTACACGCGCAATCGATGGAGAAACGCCCGAGCGTATGCCAATGCCACGGTGCAGGACATCTTGGGTCCGCAACTGGCGCAGGCGTCGCAACTAGAAGCGAGGAGTCTCGAGCATCAAGTGTTTTTCAATCGAGGCACGACATTCGAGGCGGTACCGTTGCCCCTGGAGGCTCAGTTCGCGCCGGCGTTCTATGTCGGGGTGGCCGACTTCGACGGTGACGGTCAGGAAGATCTATTTCTCAGTCAGAACTTTTTCGCGACTGGGCAGGAGTCACCGCGCTACGACGCGGGCCGGGGGTTGTGGCTGCGAGGTGACGGCCGGGGTGGCCTCACGCCGGTTTCGGGGCAGATCTCGGGAGTGATGGTCTATGGGGAGCAGCGCGGCGCGGCACTCGCCGACTACGACGGCGATGGACGGGTGGATCTCGCGGTGAGCCAAAACGGGGCGGAGACCAAGCTGTACCGCAACATCGGCGCGAAACCGGGCCTCCGGGTGCGGCTGGTAGGCCCGCCCGTCAATCCGTACGTCATCGGAGCGCAGTTACGCCTAGTCTATCCCACTCGGCGGGGTCCCGTTCGTGAAGTGCAGGCCGGCTCGGGATACTGGTCGTCAAACGGAGCTTTGCAGGTGTTGGGTAACCCCGACGAGGCTACCGGTCTGTGGGTGCGCTGGCCTGGTGGAGAGGAAACGGAAGTGTCCCTGGAGCCAGGTCAGCTGGAGATTACACTAGAGATGGCTTCAGAGAACGCGATCACGAGTGCGGTGCCCATTCAACCTCAGCGCTGATTCGCCGCTTAGAATCTCGCCCACCACCCCCAACTCGCCATTTGGTCGTTTCGTCGTAGGCGCTGTAACCAGATTTGTCAAAAAGTTTTGCCACTATCTTCCCAGACGGGTTGTTCATTACGGGAAATAGAAGGAAGTAGCGACCCCTGACTTTATTGTGCGTATGTTTGTGCGACACGCCCGGGTGGTGGAACGGTATACACGAGGGACTTAAAATCCCTTCTTGGAAACGGGGTGCGGGTTCGAATCCCGCCCCGGGCACTGAGGATTC
>JBDHLU010000058.1:0-33003 GCA_039656555.1 Gemmatimonadota bacterium
CATGAGCACGTTCGACCCCAACCCCAACGCAAGCCAAGGCACTTCCTCTTCGGCACAGGCCTGCATCACCGCGGCAACATCGTCGGACGACGTAGGACTCACGAGTATCGACGCGGGCCCACCAATCCGGTACGTGGTGAGATCCGCCAGTGGCACGTCGCGATCGACCTTGCCGGCTACCGCAGAACGGAGTGACTCGGCGAGCGTGCCAAGTCGATCAACCTGCAACGGCACCAGAGTCCTGCCGAACGGCACCGGCTGCTCTCAACTCATCGTGCCATTCTTGGAGGCAACGAACGGTCGGCTTCCCGCGACGCATCGCAAAGATTGCGTCACAGGCCGCGCGCGCCGCGGAGAGCGTGGTGATGTACGGTCCGAGTGGCGTGTTGATGAGCAGATCGACCGTGCCACTGACCATGAGATCCCGGGCGTTCGGCCGGCCTTCGTGGATTTTCAATACCTCAGAAATCGGGATGCCCTTGTCACGTAGGAATGCTGCCGTTCCCGACGTCGCGTAGATCTTGAATCCCAGCTCGCAAAGACGCTGGATGATCGGCTGGACAGCAGCCTTGTCATTGTCATTTACGGTGACGAACACCGCACCCTCGAGGGGGAGCGCACCATCGGCCCCGATTTGGGCCTTGGCGAACGCCATGCCGAAGCTTTCGGCGATGCCCATGACTTCGCCCGTCGACCGCATCTCCGGACCGAGTAACGTATCAACGTTAGGAAGTTTCGAGAACGGAAACACGGCTTCCTTCACGGCCACATAGGGAAGATGGATTTCGTCAGGGACGCCCAACTCGTCGAGGCTCATTCCCATGGCCACCCCGGCCGCAACTTTGGCTAGCGGAACGCCCGTCGCCTTGCTCACGAACGGCACGGTCCTTGAGCCACGCGGGTTTACCTCGATCACGTAAACGGTGTCGTCGCGAACCGCGTACTGCACGTTGATGAGGCCAACGACGCCAAGGGCCTTCGCAAAAGCCTTGGTGTGACGACGCATGGCATCGACATGGCGCTCTTCCAACAGATAGGGTGGAATCACGCATGCGGAATCACCAGAGTGAACGCCGGCATCTTCGATGTGTTGCATCACACCGCCTATGATGCACCGATTCCCGTCCGCGATGGCGTCGACATCGGCCTCGAACGCGTCTTCGAGGAACCGATCGACCAGAACCGGATGTTCGGGGGACACCCGCGCTGCCGTCTCGAAATATCGTCGGAGCGACGGTTCGTCATACACAATTTCCATGGCGCGGCCGCCCAAGACGTAGGACGGACGGACCAATACCGGATACCCGACTGATTCGGCGATCTTGACCGCGTCCTCGACCGCGTTGGCCGTGCCACCTGGCGGTTGGGCGACCCCCAACCCCCGCGCAAGAGTTGCGAAGCGCATGCGATCTTCAGCAACGTCAATGGATTCGGATGACGTACCAAGTATTTTGATACCCTCTGCCTCGAGCCCCTTCGCCAATTTCAACGGTGTTTGACCGCCAAGCTGCACGATGACTCCAGCGGCGCCCTCGAGGCGCGTAATCTCGAGCACGTCCTCGAGCGTCAGCGGTTCGAAGTAGAGCTTGTCCGAGATATCGAAATCGGTTGAGACAGTCTCGGGATTAGAGTTGACCATGATGGTCTTGTAACCCAACTCACGAAGAGCCAGACCCGCACGTACGCAACAGTAGTCGAATTCGACTCCTTGCCCTATCCGGTTGGGACCGCTCCCCAGAATCACCACACCCTGCTCACCCAGTGGTTCGGATTCGTTCTCTTCTTCGTAACTCGAGTAGTAGTACGGCGTCGCCGAGGGGAATTCACCGGCACAGGTATCGACGACCTTGAACGCCGGATGAATATCGTGCGACCAACGAAGGGCTCGAAACTCCGATTCTTCCATGTTGCAGCACGCGGCGAGTTGGGCGTCCGAGAAGCCCAAGCGCTTCATCTCGCGGATGTCCTGGGCACCGACGTTGTCGAGTGCTTGAAACGCGGTCTCGCTTTCGACCAACTCTCGCAGTTGGTGCAGGAACCACCGGTCGATTCTGGTGAGGTCCGCGATTTCGTCGACGGACACACCAGCGTGCAACGCCCGTTTGATCTGGAAGATTCTCTCTGGGGTCGGTGTCCGCAAAGCGGCGCGAATTTCATCGACCTCACCCGACTCGAGTCCGTCATCCGACAGACGTTTCCCTTCCACCCAACCCGGCCGGTCGATTTCCAAGGCGCGAATGCCCTTTTGAAACGCTTCCTTGAAGGTGCGTCCGATCGCCATCGATTCGCCGACCGACTTCATCTGCGTCGTCAGTCGCTTGTCGGCAGTTGGAAATTTTTCGAATGCGAACCGTGGAAACTTGGCGACAACATAATCGAGCACTGGCTCGAACGAGGCCGGAGTCGTCTTGGTGATATCGTTGGGGAGTTCGTCAAGTGTGAAGCCTACGGCTAACTTCGCTCCAATACGGGCGATCGGGAAACCTGTAGCCTTCGATGCCAACGCCGACGATCGTGACACTCGAGGGTTCATCTCGATCGTGATCATTTCTCCCGTATCCGGGTTGATCGCGAACTGGATGTTGCAGCCCCCAGCGGCCACACCGATCTCTCGAATGATGTCGATGGCCGCATTGCGCATGATCTGGTACTCGCGATCCGTCAACGTCATCGCGGGGGCCACTGTGACCGAGTCGCCCGTGTGCACTCCCATCGGATCGAAGTTTTCGATCGAACAGATGATCACTACGTTGTCGCGGCAATCCCGCATGACCTCGAGCTCGAACTCTTTCCATCCAATGATCGAGCGTTCGATCAACGCTGTCCCGGCCGGCGATAGGTCGAGTCCCCGCGCAACCAATTCGTCGTATTCCGCCCTGTTGTACGCGACGCCCCCCCCGGTGCCACCGAGCGTGAAAGAAGGCCTGATGATCGCGGGGTAACCGATCTGTTCGATCAACGCCATCGCCTCGTCGTGACACCCCACGACGGCTCCTTCGGCCACGTCGAGGCCAATACGCTCCATCGCGTCACTGAATTCTTGACGGTCTTCCGCCATACGAATCGCCCGCCGGTCGGCTCCAATGAGTTCAACACCGAACTTGTCGAGTGTCCCATCTTCTGCGAGCGCGAGCGCCACGTTGAGCGCCGTTTGGCCGCCCATCGTCGGCAGGAGCGCGTCGGGACGCTCCCGCTCGATGACGCGGGCCACCCATTCCGGCGTCACCGGTTCGACGTAGGTCCGATCGGCGATCTCCGGGTCGGTCATAATGGTCGCGGGATTCGAGTTCACCAGGATGACCTTATAGCCCTCTTCCTTGAGGGCCTGCACGGCCTGCGTCCCGGAATAGTCGAACTCGGCAGCCTGCCCGATGACGATCGGACCGGACCCAATCAACAGGATCGACTCGATGTCAGTTCGCTTGGGCATTCACCACCTCTGACAGCAGTTCACCAAGGCTCACCTTCGGGCTCCATCCCGTTAGATCGCAAAGTTTGGTCGCGTTCCCGACGAGGTAGGGGATGTCTGCGGGGCGAACCAGTGAGGCATCGACCTCGGTCACTACTCGATAGTCCACTATGGCGCACATGCGCTCGACGAAATCGCCAACCGAATACCCCTCTCCTGACGCAATATTGTAGGTCTCCCCTGGAACCCCACGCTCGATCAGTTGGACGTAGGCCGCGACAACGTCCGACACGTGCAGAATATCCCGTATGGGGTGCATGTTCCCGACGTTCATGGCCGGCGCTCCCACCCTCTTGGCCATAAGCAATCGCCGGGCAAACGCTGGAATGACGAACCGGGCATCCTGCCCTCGTCCTGAATGAGGAAAGGCCCGCGCGACGATCACGGGCATCCCGGTTCTCTTATGGTTTTCCAGCGCGGCGATCTCCCCTCCCAATTTCGAGGCCGCGTACGGCGAACACGGCGCTACGGGGTCGGTCTCGACGATGGGCGTCGTTGCACCCGTGACTCCATAGACCTCAGCGGTCGAAACGTACAAGAACCGTGTGCTCAGGTTACCTGCGTCGGCCAACGCCTGGACAAGCCGCGCAGTCCCAACCGTGTTGATCTCCCATGCCGCCACGACGTCGGCCCGCGCGTCGCCACCCGATGCGATCGCCGCCAAGTGGATCACCGCATCGAACGGCGCACTCTGAACAACCCGGCCCACCGACTCCGTGTTGCCAATATCCCACGTCACGGTTTCAAACTCATCCGGCAGCACCGCGGATTCCATGACGGCCCCAACTACCTCGTGCCCGCCTGACTTAAGGGCGGGAAGCAACCACCTTCCCACAAACCCATCCGCACCGGTAACAAGCACCTTCACCGCTTCTGCTCGAGCCTCTCCACATCGGAATCGACCATCATGGCTATTAGCGTCGCAAAATCGACGGCGGGTTCCCAACCCAAGTCGGTACGCGCCTTGGAGGGATCCGCCTGTAGGATCTCGACCTCGGCGGGCCTCAACAACGCATCATCCACCCGAACGAACTCTTCCCAATCCAACCCAACGTGTTCGAAGGCGAATTGCACGAACTCGCGGACCGAGTGCGTCACCCCGGTTCCGATGACAAAATCCGTGGGTTCGTCCTGTTGGAGCATGCGCCACATCGCGTTCACATAGTCACCCGCATAACCCCAGTCGCGCTTGGCATCGAGATTCCCCAGCGTGAGTTCTTTCGCGAGCCCCAGTTTGATGCGCGCCACGCCATGCGAAATCCTTCGGGTAACGAATTCCAGACCCCGGCGGGGGGATTCGTGATTGAATAGAATCCCGCTCACCGCATACATCCCGTAGGATTCACGATAGTTCACCGTGATCCAATGCCCGTAGACCTTGGCCACTCCGTAGGGCGACCGCGGATAGAACGGCGTGGATTCGCTCTGAGGGGTTTCAGCAGCCTTCCCGAACATCTCGGACGAGCTTGCCTGGTAAAACCGAGCTTCGGGATGCGCGAGGCGCATCGCTTCTAGGATACGGGTCACGCCCAGGGCCGTGAATTCACCGGTTAGGACCGGTTGCGTCCAGCTAGTGGGGACAAAGCTCTGCGCGGCGAGATTGTAGATCTCGTCCGGCATCACGTCTCGGATTACGCTCGTCAGAGAATGCTGGTCGAGGAGATCGGCTGGCGTGATCGTTACGCGTTCGATCAGATGCCCAATCCGCTCGTAAGAGTCGTGCGAGGTACGGCGAACGACACCGAAAACCTCATAGCCTTTCTGCAGCAGGAAATCCGCGAGATAGGAGCCATCCTGCCCCGTGATTCCCGTGATGAGTGCCCTAGGCATTGCCGGGGCTCCCCCTTCCCGCCAGCCCGGCTCGGGGTTGTCCCACGGTATTGCCACCACTAGCTTTAATGCTTGGCAAAATCTGTGATTCCAAAGATAGTTGAGAGATCATGGCGCGAGTGTGTGATATCTGTGGCAAGGGACCGGTGTTTGGTCACCATGTGAGCCACGCGAACAATAAGCGAAATCGGCGCTGGTATCCGAATCTCCAGCGTGTCCGTACCGTCGTTGACGGCCAAATCAAGCGGATTCGTGTCTGCACACAATGCATTAAGTCGAACCGCGTGACCAAGGCTCCTCGGGGGGCGCCCGTCGGCACCTGAACTCAGCGATGCCGTACGAGACCAAAAAAATGGGGACCACGCGGTCCCCTTTTTCTTGTTCCGTACGTTGACTGCCCTCGTCACTCGCCCAGCAGTTCGATCCTCGCCATCTCTGCACCATCGCCGACCCGGTGGCCAAGCTTGACGATCCGGGTGTAGCCTCCCGGGCGACTGGCAAACCGGGGGCCCAATTCACCGAACAGCTTTCCGGACACGCCCCGATCGCGAATGTGCCGCTCGACCTGGCGCCGGGCGTGAAGGTCACCGCGCCGAGCCAGCGTGATCAATCGCTCGGCGAACGGTCGGAGCTCCTTGGCCTTAGCCACTGTCGTTTCAATCCCATCGTGCTGGAACAACGACGTGACCATGTTACGAAGCATGGCGCGCCGGTGTTGCGAGGTGCGACTGAGTTGCCTGCCCTTCTGACGGTGCCGCATGCCCTCTAGGCCCCCATCATCCCTGGGTTGGCCGGCACCGAAACAATCGGCTCTGCCGAGAACACAAAGTCCGTGTCCGCTACGACATCCATCCCAAACGCGAGATTCTCTTTGGCCAGCATTGCTTCGATTTCCGTGAGCGCCTTTTCGCCTACATTCTTGACCTTGAGAAGGTCCTCACGCGTGTACTTCACTAGGTCTCCGAGCGTGCTGATGCTCGAATTCTTGAGCGAGTTGATCGACCGAACCGAAAGCCCGCAGTCGTCGATCGCCTTGGCGAGAAGGTCGCGCAGCTGCGCGTCGTCGGCACCCTGGACTTCCGGCACTTCGGCCGGAGCCATCGGGATACGACCAAAATCGAGGAAATGCTTGAGATGCTCCTGGAGGAGCGCTGCCGCCTGAGCCATGGCGTCCTCGGGAGAAACCGCGCCATCGGTCTCGACCGACAACTGGAGGCTGTCGAAATCCGTACGCTGCCCAACCCGCGTCTCGTGAACCGTGAAGTTCGCGCGTCGCACGGGATTGTAGACGGCGTCGATCTGCACAACATCGACGGGCATCGAACGATCCACCTCGTGCTGGGACGCTTCGACATACCCGCGGCCCTTCCGGACGTACAGCTCGCCTGAGATCTCTTTGTCTTCCTGCAAGATGAATAGCAAGTGGTCCGGCTGGACGACCTCCACACCCGACTTGGGCGAGATGGCCGCTGCGGTAACGGGGCCGGCCTTGCTGACCTTCAGCTCGAGCGTCGCTTCGCTAACATCGTCATCCATCTTCAAAGTCAGGGACTTCAAACGTTGGATGATCTGATGAACGTCTTCGGCCACCCCAGGAATCGTCTGGTGCTCATGCACCACGCCCTCGAGGCGAAACGCCCAGACGGCACCACCGGGTAGGGACGACAGCAACATACGGCGAAGCGCGTTCCCCAGCGTGTACCCGTACCCCCGCTCAAGCGGCTGGAGCCGGAATTCGGCCGTATTGGGAAGGTCTTCCCGCTTAGTCATTTCGACCAAGTGTGGTCGAACGAGTCCTGTAAGATCGATTGGCATATGGCTTATTTAGAGTAGAGCTCGACGATGAGCTGTTCCTGGGCGGCCAACGGGATCGTCTCCCGGGTGGGAACTTCGGTGAGTTTCCCGGCCACCTTGTCTGTATCGACGGTTATCCACGACACGGGTACCGCCCGCGACAGCGCTTCGAGTGAAGCCTTCACGACAGTGAGATCCTTGCTCTTGTCCCGAACCCGAACCTCGTGCCCTGGACGAACGGCAAACGACGGGATGTCGACCGTGCTGCCATTCACCTCGATATGGCGATGGCGCACCAACTGCCGTGCCGCACGGCGACTCTGAGCAAACCCCATTCGGTACACGATGTTGTCGAGCCGTGTCTCGAGCACGATCAACAGATTGTGACCGGTAACGCCTTGTTGGTGCCGGACGCGCTCGAAGGCATTGCGGAATTGGCGCTCATTCAGGCCGTAGGTCCGCTTGACCTTCTGCTTTTCCCGAAGCTGCTTTTGGTACTCCGACGCCTTGCGGCGGCGGCTCATCTGTTGGCCGTGTTGCCCTGGAGAGTAGGCCCGACGTTCGACCGCGCACTTCTCGGTGAGGCACCGCGATCCCTTGAGAAAGAGCTTAGTGCTTTCGCGCCGGCACAGCCTGCAGACCGGCCCTGTATATCGTCCCATCGTTAGACCCGCCGTTTCTTGGGCGGCCGACACCCATTATGGGGAATCGGTGTCACGTCGCGAATCGACCGGACTTCGAGACCCGCTGACGCCAAGGCTTGGATAGCCGACTCACGGCCGGCTCCTGGGCCCTGCACGCGAACGTGGACCCGACGCACTCCCATCCCAAACGCTTCGCGGGCACAGTTTTCCGCCGCAACCGTCGCGGCAAACGATGTGGACTTTTTCGAACCCTTGAAACCCGACTTGCCGGCAGAGCCCCACGTAATGGCATTGCCCTGCATGTCGGTGACAGTAATGAGCGTGTTATTGAACGTCGCCGTGATGTGGACCATACCCTCGGCCTCAACCAACTTTTTCGTGCGCCGTCCCTTGGATTTCTGATCTGCCATCCTACTTCTTCACCACTTTCTTTTTCCCCGCGATCGCGCGGCGCGGCCCTTTCTTGGTACGGGCGTTGGTGTGCGTACGCTGACCGCGCACGGGAAGACCCCGACGATGGCGGATGCCACGATAGCTCCCAATGTCCATCAGCCGCTTGATGTTCATCGCGATCTCGGTGCGAAGCGCACCTTCGACCTTGACTTGCCGTTCGATAGCTTGGCGCAGTCGCGCCACCTCGGCGTCCGACAAATCGCGGACACGCTGGTTCGGATCCACGGCCGTGTCGTCGAGGATGCGTGTAGCCGTAGACCGACCGACGCCGAAGATGTAGGTCAACGCGATCTCGACGCGTTTTTCGCGCGGAAGATCCACGCCTGCAATACGTGCCATGCCTTAGCCCTGCCGCTGTTTGTGTTTCGGGTTGCGTTTGCAAATCACCCGAGTCACACCGTGGCGACGAACAACCTTGCAGTGCTCACATATTGGCTTGACGCTCGAACGAACCTTCACGCTGTCCCCTAAACTCGAAGATTTGCAATGGAGCCTTCTAATATAGAAGTGGGTTAAACCGAAAGCAAGGCAGGGGTTACAACGGTTTTTAGGGAGTAATCCGGACCTCGCGAAGGCTCCATTCGCCAGCCAGAATCCGAAATCCCAGAAAGACCGTCTCCATGCGCTTCTCCGTCGTACCCTTCACCACGAAAACCCTCGACATTTCGGCATAGGCGTGGTCGTCCGCCAATTGACGAACCTCCCTAAGTTCGAACTCGAGTTCTTCGGCACCTTCAAGGTACTCGCCTAAGAGCTTCGAGGCTTGGCCCGGCTTAAGCGCGGCGGACATCGCGATTCCGGGTAGATGAAGGCGAACCGTGTCACTGTTGGACACCAGAACCGCCACCCTGTGGGTCTTCCACGCCTCCCGGGCCTCCGCGACCGCCTCTTCGAGAGTGGACTGCGCTTTGAGGCCGGCTGGCGAAACGAACATCAGAGCAAGGGCACAGAAGAGCTGTAAATACGGTACCAGGGCACGAGGATGTGAGGGCACGAGGGAACTGGTACCCTCATCCAAGTCATTACGCCTCAGTAACTTACGACCTGTCAGCCTATTGCTTCGCACAGCTCATCGAATACCCCCGACGGGTCGTCCGCTCGATAGATCGGCCGCCCGACGACTAAGTGAGTCGCACCCGCCGCGACAGCTCCGTGCGGAGTGCCTACGCGTCGCTGGTCGTCTCCGTCCAGCGCCTGAGACCGAATACCCGGAACGACAATCCAAGGGTCCGGCCCGACCGCAGTCCTAACATCGCCGATCTCAGCTGCGGAGGAAACTACCGCACCTGCCCCCGCCCGAACCGCGAGCTTCGCCAATCGTGAGACCTCACTCGTCAGATCGTCGCCCCCCCGACCATCCACTGTTTGCCAATAGTCGGCGGGGTCGAACGAAGTAAGGACAGTGACCGCCGCCAATCGCATCGCGCCCGCCACGTCACTGGCAGCCTCGATCATCCGGCCCCCTCCAAGTGCGTGCACGGTGGCCAGGTCGATTCCCGCTCCGGCGGCGGCCCGTACAGCCTCAGCCACTGTGTTGGGGATGTCGTACCATTTGAGATCGAGAAATACGTTCAGCCCACGGTTTTTGAGCTCTCCAACCAAAAACGGCCCCGACCGGACATAGAGCACGGGCCCGATCTTGACCCACCGGAGACCCTCGAGTTGGTCCACCAGGCTCAACGCTGCGTCGGCATCATCCAAGTCGAGCGCAACAACGACCTCAGCCATCGGCTTCCCACGCCGTGACGAGTCGCTCCGGGACCCTCGGGTCCACCAACGCTGCGGTACCCACAGCAACCAGGCTCGCACCCGCGTCGAGATACTGTTTCAGGTCGGGGTACGCTCTTACTCCCCCGGCTCCAATGATTGGAAGCGAGGTTACCCTCCGCACGACCTTAGTGGCCTCGACTCCGATGGGAAGCAGCATCGGGCCACTCACGCCCCCCCGGCCGAACCCCAACCGGGCTCCGGCCGATCGGGCCGCCCCACCCTGCTCTTCGCTCGGCATGGTGTTGACGAGCGTGAACCCATCGGCACCAACGCCTTCAACCGCTTGGGCCGTGCGACCCAGGTCTGGAAGATTGGGGGCGAGCTTGACGACGATGGGTTTCGCTGTCGCCGCGCGCACCTTCGCGACCAGGGTCGTGAGCGTCTCGTCATTCGCGCCGAACTCCTCGCCACCTTCATCAGTGTTGGGACAAGACACGTTGATCTCAAACGCCGTCACCACGCGAAACTCAGTCAGCCGTTCGACGACGGCGACGTAATCGGCCATCGTATTCCCCACGACATTCACGATCACCCGCGCACGCGCCACGTTGGTGTCGAGCCAGGGAAGATGATCCGAAACCACCTGCTCGAGACCAGGGTTCGCAAGCCCAATGGCGTTCAGCATGCCGCCGTCGAATTCGGCAATGCGCGGCGCCGCGTTCCCGGCGCGCGGTTCCGGCGAAACCGCCTTCGTGACAATCCCGCCCATGCGATCGATCGGAATGACATCGATCAACTCACGACCGAAGCCTGCCGTGCCGGCAGCAAGAAGAATGGGGTTGTGGAATGTGGTGCCTAAGACGGCGATGGGATTGCGCGTCGTCGTTGCCGTCACCGCGATCCGCCGAGCAGCTTGCGCTCGTACTGGTGGAGGTACTCGACGATCCCTCGGGCGATGGCGTCAGCGAGTTTTTTCTGATTTGTCCGGGCAGAGAGGAAAGCCCCATCCTGCCGATTGGTCGCGAACCCCGTTTCCACGAGGACCGCGGGGCGCGTCGCGGTGCGCAGCACTACAAAACTCCTGCTCTGCCGCGCCTGCCTGTCGCCACCAGGATGGACCCTCGTTCCCTCACGCTGAATCAGCTCCGCGAGTTGCGCTGACTCACGCAGGTACTCGTTCGTTTGCAGATCCTTCATGATGAACGCAAGCGGATCATCGGTAACTTCGGGAGCGTAGTCCGCCTCGTAGCGCAGGGCCTCATTCTCCATTTGGGCAACCCGCTCGGCCTCTTCAGTCACCTCATCACCAATGAAGAACGTCATCATGCCGCGGATATTCCGCTGATCGCGCCGCGGCATCGAGTTGACGTGGATGCTCACGAACAGATCACAATCTGCCCGGCAAGTCGGCGCACGGTCGTCGAGGCTCGGCAGGACATCGGTCGTGCGCGTCATAATCACTTCAATGCCGCGCTGCTCGAGTGCCGCCTGCACATCCTTCGCAATCGCAAGCGTGACATGCTTCTCTTGTACGCCCTTGGGCAGGTAGAGCCCCGGATTACCATTGTCGACTCCGCCATGGCCTGCATCCACAACCACCGTATGGTGCATCCGGAAACCGTTGGCGCGCTCCAGCTCGTTGGCCGGCCCGTGACCGCCACTACTAGGAACCAATCCACCCCGCGTGGTCGTCGTCACCACCGGTGTGAACCGTACCTCCTCGAACCGGGCTGCCAAAGGATCGTACCGGTAGCCTTCGTTGAACATCTCGGGGACCGTTTCGGCCAGCCACTGGAGTGGTACGAATAGCGTATCACGAATCACGTACGCCCCGCCCACCAACGGGATCACTCGGCCGTCGACCTCCATAACCGGCGCACCGAGCAGGAACCGGAACGGTTGTCCCGCGAAATTCACGACCGCCCAGTGATCTTCCACTAGGCCCGTGACCGGCAGCACGCGTGCCAGCGATGGGGCAGGCAATGTGGGGTGTCCGAATTCAGCGACTACGGGAATCGCGGTTTCGCCTTTGGAAGTCACGATCACCACGGCACTCGGGACCGCTAGGTCGGCGCGCGAAAACACAGCACTGCCCAGGAGCACGAGCAAGGCGAAGGCCTTCACTCCCGCCTCCCGATGGCCCGCTGAGCTTCGCGCTCCGCGGTGCGCCGTTTTACGTCCTCGCGACGATCGCGGACGTTCTTTCCTCGCGCGAGCGCCACCGTCACTTTGGCAACTCCATTGGAAAAATGGACGTCGAGCGGGACCAACGTTAGCCCCTTCCGCTCGAGTGCACCGATGAGGCGTCGGATCTCTTGGCGGTGCATGAGCAACTTGCGCGGTCGTTCGGGTTCGTGATTCGCATATCCTCCCCGCTCGTACGGCGAAATGTTCATCCCTTCCAACCACACCTCGCCATGGCGCAAGGTTCCGTAGGCGCCTTTGAGGCTCACCTTGCCGGCGCGGATCGACTTCACTTCGGTGCCGGTCAGGACAAGCCCCGCCTCCCAGGTATCCAGAATAGCGAATTCATGGCGGGCCTTTCGATTGCGGGCCACGACTTGGCCGGATCTCTCGTCCGGCAGGGAGCGCTTCGACACGAGCTAAGTGCAAGATAGATAACCACTTCGGAGGGGTCAAGAAGATGGTTGCCGGGAAATCGGGGCTCGGCTAGATTGCGAGGCTGACGACGGACCATGGAAAGGAATATGTTGTCGGTCGACTGCTCCAGCCGAAGTGGTGGAACTGGTAGACGCGCTGCGTTCAGGGCGCAGTGGGCGCAAGCCCGTGGGGGTTCGAATCCCCCCTTCGGCATTGAACAGACGGGAACATGGGAAGGCGGAGAGACCGGAAGGATCGATTACTTCCCGCCTGTCTAGTATCGAGCCATTCCCGTCTCTATCTCGGCCGCCCACGCATCGATTCCACCACGAAGGTTCTTCACATCGGAGAACCCGGACGCACGCAAGATCTCGAGCGCTCGCATCGAGCGCACCCCGGTGTGGCACATCGTAACGATAGGCACTTCCGTTTCGACTTCCCCGAGCCGCGCCGCGAGTTGTCCTAGCGGGATCAACACTGCGCCATCGATGCGACAAATCTCCGCCTCACCATACTCTCGCACGTCCAGAATCAACACACGTTCTCTGCTTTTCTGCATGGCTGCGAGACCGTGAACCGATATTTCCTCCCCGTCTTCGGGTACTTGAAGCCGCAGTCCACAGAATTCTTCATAGTCGACCAACTCGGTGAGGGTAGGCGCATCACCGCACACCGGGCAATCTGGATCGCGGGAGAGTGCAAGCTCGCGGAACTCTAGCTTGAGCGCGTCGAACAACACGAGACGCCCAACGAGTGAATTGCCGGCATCGAGGAGTAGTTTGATCGCTTCAAGCGCCTGCAGGCTGCCGATGATCCCGGGCAGGACTCCCAACACACCTGCTTCCGCACAGGACGGCACCGTTCCTGGTGGCGGAGGCTCTCGGAACAGGCATCGGTAACACGGACCATCCGTGGCGCCGAAAACGGAGGCCTGACCCTCGAACCGGAATATCGCGCCGTACACATAGGGTTTGCGCTCGAGCACGCATGCGTCGTTGACGAGATATCGCGTCGGAAAATTGTCGCTGCCGTCGACCACAACGTCGTACTGCGCAATGACTTGGCGAGCGTTGTCCGAAGTGAGCCGAAGTTCATGCAGATGCAGGTGGACATGGGGGTTGATGTCAGCGAGCCGGTGCCGTGCCGATTCGACCTTCGGCATCCCCACTCCGCTCGTGCCATGCAACACTTGGCGTTGGAGATTGCTGATATCAAGAATCAGGTGTCTCGAGTAGCGGAGGATCTCTTCGTGACTGAGCGAATTGCCGTTCGAATTCACCAAGATAGCAGCGTCCCTTTGGCCTAGGCCTGCACCAACTCCCGGACCTCAGCTTCAGGACGAACGAGATCGGCCAAACTCACGCCTCCCAGGAACGCATCGACGCGGTTCCGAAGTTCCATCCACACCGGACGCACTGAACATTCCGACTCCACACAACAGCGTGCCTCGTCCAGAGGACGAACATCACAGTTGACTTCGAACGTCCGGTTTTCGGTCGCCTCGAGGATCTCGCGTACACTCACCTCAGCGGGCGGTCGTGCCAACACGTACCCGCCGCGCGCACCGCGGCGACTCTCCACAAGTTGGGCGCGGCGCAATCTCAAGAGGATCTGTTCGACGAAGTCGACCGGGAGTCGCTCGCGTTCCGCGACGTCACGCGCCGGAACGGGCGCACCCTGCCCGCGCCTAGCCAAGTGCACCGCCACCAATAGTCCGTATTCTGCCCATGTTGTTACTCGCATCGTTCCCCCCCCAACCCTAAGTATCCAAAGACGGTTTTCGCTTGGCAAGCACGCCGAGTTCGGTCATCGCTTGCAGATCCAGAATCCGGTCGATTTCCTCGTCGTCGAGCAATCCCTTCTCGCGAACGAGCGCACGGACCGTCATATCACGCTCGACCGCTTCCTTGGCGAGGGCCGCGGCGGCTGCATAGCCGATTCTGGGCGCCAACGCGGTCACGATTGCAGGACTTCGCTCCAACCAGTACGCCGCCATTTCCGGATCTGCCTCGATTCCCACCACGCATCGATCTGCAAAAACCCGAGTCGCCGACGCGAGGATCGTCATCGTAAACAGCAGGTTGTGAGCGATGATCGGCATCATGACGTTGAGTTCGAGTTGACCGGCTTCAGAAGCAGCGGCAACCGTGACATCGTTCCCGATCGCTTGATAACACACCATGTTGACCATCTCGGCGACCACCGGATTTACCTTGCCGGGCATTATGCTCGATCCGGGCTGCACCGCCGGCAACGTAATTTCAGCCAGTCCCGTCCGCGGACCCGACGCCATCAACCGGAGGTCGTTGGCGATCTTCCCAAGGTCGACCGCATAGGTCCGCAACAGCCCGGAGAATGCGGCAAAGTCACCCATCGATTGCATGAGTTGAATCCGGTCTTCGCCCTCCCTGACATCCAGGCTAGTCTGTTCCCGCAACTGGCGAATCATGATCGCCGGATACTGCGGTTCGACATTCAGACCGGTTCCGACCGCCGACCCACCGATGTTGAGCACCCGCAGCCAGTCCGCACCGTCGGCGAGACGGTCGCGGTTACGCACGATCGTGTGGGAGTAGGCACGAAACTCCTGCCCGAGTCGAATCGGGGTCGCATCCTGCAGATGGGTACGGCCGGATTTGACAATTGGGTCGAATGAGTCCGCGCGGTCGGCGAAGGCCCTCGCCAGCACCGACATCGCACTCTCGAGTTCCGGGAGCTTTGCCAAGGCCCCGAGCCGAATTGCCGTGGGAATAGTGTCGTTGGTGCTTTGCGCCATGTTGACGTGGTCGTTGGGATGCACGGGTGAATAGACACCTCGCTCGACCCCCAAGATCTCGTTGGCCCGATTCGCGAGCACCTCGTTCACGTTCATGTTGTGGGACGTCCCGGCACCGGCCTGGTACGGATCAACTACAAAATGACGAGAGTGCGCACCTGACAGCACCTCGTCGCTCGCTTCGACGATGGCGGACGCCAACCGCTGATCTAGTCGCCCCGTTTCCGCATGCGTGAGCGCCGCGGCCCGCTTGATCCACACCATCGCGTCGACGAATACCGGCAATGGCCGGAGGTGAGAGATTGGGAAGTTCTGGCGGGCTCGTTCAGTTTGGATGCCGTAGAGCGCCCACCGCGGGACGGGGAGTTCGCCGAGGGAGTCTCGCTCCAGCCTGGTCTCACTCTCGTGGCTGGCGTCTTCAGGGCCATCGTCCGTCGTGAGCCACGTATCCATCAATGAATCCTAGTCGGAGCAACCGATGCCACAAGGTTGGATCAGACCAGCCGCGCCGCGCCGGTCAAAAATGGATTGCTTCCGCGCTCCACACCGATGGTCGTTTCTGGTCCATGACCGGGAAACACGATGGTCTCATCAGGAAGGGTCAACAACTGCTCCCGGATGGCACTCAGCAAGGTCTGAAGATCACCTCCGGGAAGGTCCGTGCGACCGATCGAACCGGCAAACAACGCGTCACCGACGATGGCGACTCCATGCCCAACGAAGGCCACTGCCCCCGGGCTGTGTCCCGGCACGGCCCGAGCCTCGAACGACAGCCCACCAATCGTCAGAGTGTCCCCGTGGTGAATCTCGTGATCGGGCGGAGGAGGGGCGTCGATCCGGACCCCAAGCCACGCGGCCTGCTCAGCGGCACGGTCGTATAACACCCGTTCATCAGGGGGCAGATGGACCGGAACACCAGTGCGATCCACCACCCCTTTCACCCCCGCGATGTGATCGACGTGCGCGTGGGTGAGCCAGACGGCCTCGAGTAAGAGGTTTTCCGTCTGGAGTCGATTGAGAAAGAGTTCGACTTCTTCACCGGGGTCGATGAGGACGGCAACGCCTGCATCCTCGTCGGCGAGGATGTAGCAGTTCTCTTGGAATGCCCCGTTGGTGAGGCAAATAACCCTAGCTCGAGGCAACGGCCTCCCGTTCATCAGCGGTTGTTTCTGATTGGTCGCGAAGGTCCGCCAGGTACTTCTCAACGGCAATTGCCGCGGTCGTGGCATCGCCGACCGCCGTCGTGATCTGCCGCGTCAACTGCACGCGGAGGTCGCCGGCGGCAAAGAGACCCGGTATAGAGGTCATCATGTAATTGTCGGTGATGATGTACCCGCCCGCATCGTGCTCGTAGTGCCCCTTGATCAAACCCGAGTTCGGCGTGAACCCGACGAAGATGAACACTCCGCCGACTTCCAACGACGAAGCGTCGCCCGTCACCGTGTCTTTGAGCTTGATCCTCGTGACACCCCGGGGGCCTCCCTCGACCTCCTCGACAATCTTATTCCAGATCACTTCGATCTTGGGGTTCTTGAACGCGCGTTTCTGGATGAGCTGCGACGCGCGAAACTCGTCGCGACGATGGATGATATAGACTTTCTCGGCGTACCGCGTCAGGTAGTCTGCTTCCTCGACCGCCGCGTCACCGCCGCCTACCACGGCCAAGATCTCCCCTTTGAAGAACGCCCCGTCGCAGACCGCGCAGTACGACACACCGCGTCCGGCATATTCTTGCTCACCGGGAACATCCAACTTTCGGGGAGTACCACCCGCCGTGATAATCACCGCTGGCGCATGGTATTCCTTGCCAAGCTGCGTCGTCACCCGGAACTCACCGTTCTCCTGCTTTTCGATGAGGTCCACCGTGTCCATTATGATGTTGGCACCGAATTTCTTCGCGTGGTCAGTCATTAACTGCGCGAGCTCAGGGCCCTTGACACTATGGAAGCCGATGTAGTCCTCGATGAGATCGGTGTTGAGCAGCTCCCCCCCTGGGAGCCCTCGTTCGATCAAGAGCGTATCCAACATCCCGCGGCCGCCATACAGCGCGGCGCACAGGCCGGCAGGGCCGCCACCCACAATGATGACATCGAATCTCGTCTTCTCGTTCTCACCCATGTCGCCTCACCTCAGCTCCGTTGTTCCGTACCGATTTCCAACGTACGGGCCACTCCCCAAGTTCCCCGAGCAGAAACATAACGGAGTCCTGCCTCATGGCGTGCTATTTGGTGCGGGGCGCCAACAGTCGACCTCCGTCCACCACCAACGTCGTGCCGGTGGTGTAGTCGGCGTCGATCAGGTACTCAACGGCCCGGACCACATCAGCCGGAGACCCCAGGCGTCGCAGCGGTGTCGTACGGATGATCTCGTCGGCTTCCTCTTGCCCCCAATCGTCGGGCAACAGGATGGCCCCGGGGGCAATGGCATTGACCCGAACGTCCGGCGCCAGTGCTCTGGCCAGCCCTTTGGTTAGGGCATCGACGCCCGCCTTGCTAGCCGAGTGCGGAATGTAGGCCGGCCACGCTTCGATCGCGGACAGGTCCGAGATGTTGATGAGTGTTCCCCGAGCCGCCCTTAGCGCATCGGCAGCGCCTTGCGCCACGAAGAAATACGCGCGGAGGTTGATGTCGTGCACCTGGTCCCAATCGTCAGGCGTCACCGATCCAAGCTCCTGGCGCATCATCACCGACGCCGAGTTGACCACGATGTCGAGGCGTCCCAGCTCCGCCGTGACCCTCCTGGGCAGTTCCTCTGCGGCCAGAGCATCCCGCAGATCGGCTTGGAAGGTAGTGGCGCCATCGAGACGAGCGCCCAGCTCTTGGGCAGCGGACCCCGAGGAATTGTAATGGATGGCCACGTGGGCGCCGCGACCGGCTAGGGCCTCCACGATGGCCCGGCCGACGCGCCTGCCACTACCGGTTACGAGCGCGACCTTCCCGCCGAGACCCATCACTCGAGGTTCGGCAAACTCACATCGGCCCCTGGAGCGCCGCGCGCCGAAAACAGCACTTGACCGTTCTGGTGAATGAGTATGACACTGCGCTGGACCTTTCGCCCGTCGTCTTTGAGCGCACCATATGCATCCGTAACTTCGCGCTCAGGATCGCTCAACAAGGGAAACGGGAATCCGAACTTGGCGACATAGCGCTGGTGACTCCCTATGCTCGCCGGGTTCACGCCAAACGGCCGCACATTTTTCTTCTCGTACTTCTCGATCTCATCGCGCACGGCGGAGAGTTGCTTGTTTCAGCCAGGGGTGTCGTTCCCCGGATAGAACACGAGCAGTGCGTGGGATTCCTGCAGTATCTCTTTCAATGAATGCGTCTTTTCATCCGAACCTTCGAGATGGAAGTCCGGCGCTTGCTCTCCAGGTGAGATCAACGGCTTCACGCGCTACGCTCCCTTGTTCTAGTGTTCACATATTCATCGAGAATCTCCACCCACACCCCCGGCACATCGATGCCACCCAAACCACGAGCGTTATTGTGCCCCGACTGATCACCATGCCAGTCGGACCCACCCGTCAGCACCATGCCAAGCTCCCCTCCCAAACGTTCGATCTTCGCCGTAACCGTATCGTCGTGTGATGGGTGGCGCGCCTCGACCCCATCCACGCCGAGGTCTCTCAGCCGAGCCAATGTCGTGCGCGAAGCCCGTCGTCCTAGATGGGCAGCCGACGTCAGGCCGCCCATGCGAGCCACCAACGACGTCACCGCAGCCAGTTCCGGTAGATCCTTGGCGACGAATGCCGGACATCCTCGACCAAGGTACCGGTCAAACGCCGTCGCGACATCCGGCACGGCTCCGGCTATGACCAGCGCCCGCGCGACATGGGGTCGCCCTACGGCCGCGCCGACCGACTCCCGCATCACATCCTCCAAGGACAAGGCAACGCCGGTGCCATTGAGGCGATCGACAATCGTCGCAGCGCGGACCGAACGGCACTGACGCTGCTCTTTGAGGAATCCGTCCAACTCGGGATCGTCGATAGGAAGGAAGTACCCAAGGAGATGCATCTCTCCCCACCAGACCTCCACGGAAAACTCACAGCCCGCGATAACGCGAACGCCGTGCGCTTGCCCCGCCTGTGCCGCGGCGGGAATCCCTGCCAGCGTATCGTGGTCAGTGAGCGCGAGCGTACCTACGTCGACTGATGCGGCGTGTGCTACGACCTGGGCCGGGTCAACCTCCCCGTCAGAAGCCGTCGAGTGCGCATGGAGGTCAACGCGCGTCACGCCTTTGGCAACTGTCCGTAGGCGATGTCGGGACTCGTCTGAGCAATCTGGGATTGGGCAAACAACGACACGAGGTAGCGGTCTGAGAGCCCGGCTAGTGCGGCGTCCCACGACCGATCTCCGAGCGGCGAAAACCGCGTCACGCGCCTCACGCGCTGGGGGCCGGTACCCTTCTCGAACACCAATCCGAACTCGTCTCGATCATACTGGCTGACGCGTCCGGAGGGATAGACGTACCAGTGCTCCCCGTGGATCTCGATGGCACGACGCGTCACTATAAGGCCCCCTCCGGGAAGCTCTCGAGATCCGCCTTGACGTCCGCCATGAATCGATCCGCGTTGGCCCCGTCCACGATTCGATGGTCGTAGGCAAGCGACAACATGCCCATCGTTCGGATAGCAATGACGTCCTGACCGTCATCGAGCATCATGACCTTGGCGCGTTTTTCGATCGACCCTACACCGAGAATGGCCACCTGGGGTTGGTTGATGATCGGCATGCCAACGTACGAACCGAAACCGCCTGGATTGGTGATCGTGAACGTGCCGTTTTGCACTTCGTCGGGATTGAGTTTCTTAGAACGAGCGCGATCGGCGAGGTCAGCCACGCGTTTCGCCAAGCCGGTCATCGAGAGTTCGTCCGCACCCTTGAGCACCGGAACGATGAGGCCCCAGTCGAGGGCGACCGCGATCCCTATGTTGATCTGTTGGCGGTAAATGACGTTTTCCCCACTCACCGACGCGTTGACCACTCTGTGCTTCCGGAGATTGTCGGCGACCGCTTTCAAGATGAACGTCAGATACGTGATTTTCGCACCCCGACTCTCGTACGCTTTCTTGTTCGCGCGACGGAGGGCCGCGATGTGGGTGTAGTCTATTTCAAAGAAACTGACGACGTGCGCCGACGTGCGCCGGGACATGATCATGTGGTCGGCGGTGAGCTTTCTGATCCGGCTCATCGGCTCGACCACATCGCCAGGCCAGGCCTCAACAGTTGGGTGTAAGATCTCTGAGGCCCCTGGTGGTGCCGCCGCGGGCGCTGGAGCAGATGTGGCTGTGGGCGCCCCGCTCTCGATGAAGGCCAGGATGTCCTTCTTCGTGACCCGGCCCGCGTAGCCGGTTCCCAAAACCCCACTGATATCGACGTCGTGCTCGGCAGCGATGCGCCGGACGAGCGGCGTCGACCGCCGGCGCAGGCGTTCTTCAGCCGTTTCGTCTCCGCCAGCCGCGGCTGGAGCCGGTGTCGCGAGGGCGGGCGCTGGTGCAGGGGCACGTGTTGTAGCGGCCGCAGGTGTTGGGGCCGGTACCGCAACAGCCGGCTCCCCAGCATCGGCACTTGGCGCAGCCGCGGCGTCCGTCTCGATCACGGCCACCACGGTTTGCACTTCAACCGTCGTACCTTCCTCTACCTTGATCTCCGCAAGCACACCGCCCGCCGGAGACGGGATCTCGGCATCTACTTTGTCGGTCGAAATCTCGAGAATAGCTTCGTCTCGCTTCACCGTATCCCCGATCTGTTTTAACCACCGGGATACCGTGCCTTCGGCAATTGACTCGCCCATCTGCGGCATGATCACATCAACACGAGCCATCGAGTCGTTATCTCCTCACCCGCCGTAGCGGGACAAAACGTTCCGGACTGCATTAACACGCCTACATCGAAACGGCGTTTCGCCCCCACACTGCATTCCATGCAAGGAATGGGAATCGGCACGCCGACAAGAAAATGGTACTACTTGATCTGGCCGACCTACCGGCACCGGCCGGTCTTCAAGATACCCGGGACCGCACGGATCTGCGAGCAGTTGATACGTCGCGCCATCTCGCGTCCAGCCTGGCGGCTCGATTGCGTTGCGGTACGGCCCGATGCAGTCCATCTCCTGGTCCACGCCCCTTCGTCCTGGGTGAGAACACAGGTACAAAACCAACTCCGCGATTGGGTCACCACCGTCATCCGACAGACGCCTGCGATCAGGTTGCCACACGGCAGGCTGTGGGGTCACGGCGCGTGGTGCGGCGTGCTCTTGCACGCGCGTTCGGTTCGCACGGCGCGACAACGGATCTCGCGGATGGCGACCCCCAGCAGGCCCCTTCCCCAAGCGGCTGAGATTGGCAACCTGCTAGTACGCCAAGAGCCCGCGAGCCGCGTTCACGATATCGACCGTCTGCGGCAGGATGTAGTCCTCTAACGTCGGCGCATACGGTAGCGGCGTGTCGCGGGCCGTGACCCGCCGGATCGGACCATCCAACCACTCGAATGTCGTCTCGTTAATGCGCGCCGTGATCTCGCCGGCAATACCACCAGTCCGCGTGTCTTCGTGCACAATGAGCAGCTTGTTGGTCTTCTTGACTGAAGCGATGATGGCTTCGTCGTCCATCGGCAACAGAGTGCGCAAATCGAGAACCTCGATCGACACGCCGTCCTCGCGTTCTACGATTTCAACCGCCTCGAGTGCTTTCCACACCATCGCCGACCACGTGACAATGGTGAGATCATTGCCGTCATGGGCCACCCGCGCCTTTCCGATTGGCGTGACGTCGTCACCGCCGCTCAGTTCTTCCTTGATCCGGCGATACAGGTACTTGTGCTCGAAGTAGATGACGGGATCGTCGTCTCGTATTGCGGCCTTGATGAGCCCCTTCGCGTCGCGAGCCGTTGCCGGACACACCAGCTTGAGTCCCGGCGTGTGAAAGAACGCCGCTTCGGGCATCTGGGAGTGGAACGGGCCACCTCGGACAAACCCGCCCGACGGACCACGCAGAACGATCGGCGTGGACAAACCCGCGCGATAGCGGGCCGTGGCCACGTAGTTGGTCAGGATGTCGTAGGCACAGGCAATGAAATCGATGAACTGCATCTCCACGATAGGACGCAGCCCCATATGCGCCGCCCCTGCCGCAGCCCCGACGATAGCGGCTTCACTGATCGGGGTGTCGATGATGCGGCCCGCACCGAACGTCGTTTGAAACCCCTCAGTCACCTTGAACGCCCCGCCGTACGCGCCAATGTCTTCGCCGAGCATGAAGACTCGTTCGTCGCGCTCCAGCTCTTCTCGCAAACCCTCTCGCAAGGCCTCCAGATAGGTCACTTCAGCCATCCGAGTCTCCTGAACCAGAGGGTCGGGGCCACTGCTAAGCGGCTTCCTCCACACCGTATCCCGCGCGTTCGACCGCCGCCGTCAGATCTTCTACAGATGACCGTGAATCGTCGTAGTCCACCTCAGCGGTCATCGCTTGGAGGTCGACGAACACGGCGTACACGCCCTTGACGTTCTTCAAAGCGTCTTCCACAGTTTGTTGGCAATGCCCACACGTCATTCCCGTGACTTTGAGTTGTATGGCAGCCATAGGTCAGTACGCGCCTCGCAGTTCGTGATCCGGTTCCGCACGCTGGTGGACAACGGAGAGAAACCTCTTCGACAACTTGTCCGCTTCGCTCTCCCCGACCTGGTCGGTCTTGATCGTGACCAGCGTGTAATGCCCGCCCTCGGCTTCGATCTTGATGGCGATCTCGCCAATGGTACCTTGGTACTTTCGAAGGCGCGCCTCGGCCGATACGATCGAGAGTTGGGCGCCGAAGAACCGGTCTGCCTCCTCCACCACCGCATCGGGTGAAAGTGATGTGCGATGAAAATATTGCATCGTATCCGTTACCCCTCCACCGACGCGGGCGTGAATCGCCTCAACCGCAAGCTGTTCCCTACCACGCTCAAGCTCGATAGCGCCATCGCAGCGCTCGCCACGATCGGACTGAGCAGCACCCCAAAGAACGGATAGAGTAGCCCGGCAGCAAGTGGAATGCCGAGCACGTTGTACACGAAGGCCAGGAACAGATTGGTGCGTATGGTCTTCATGGTCTTTTTTGAAAGCTCGATCGCCGTCACGACACTACTCAGTTCGCCTCGTACCAACGTGACGTCCGATGCTTCGATGGCGACATCGGTGCCCGTCCCGATCGCGAACCCTACGTTCGCCTGCGCCAGCGCAGGTGCATCGTTCAACCCGTCACCAACCATGGCGACGACACGACGGCTGTCCTCCTGTAGGCGCTTGATCTCGTCTGCCTTGTCACGCGGATCGACCTCGGCAATTACGCGATCGATTCCGACTTCCTTTGCCACTAGGCCAGCCGACACCTTGCTGTCTCCACTCAACAGGTAGACGTCCAACCCCATGTCTTTGAGCTTTTGAATCGTCTGCTTCGCACCCTTCTTCACCTCGTCGGCGATGACCACTAGGCCCTGAACCGTGTCGTTGACGACGACCACAACCGGCGAGCGTCCCGCGAGAATATGGCTATCCGCTTTCTTGTCGAGATCTCCCAAATCGAGATTGCGTTCCCCTGCGTGGCGCACTGAAATCACTTCGACGAGGAACTTGCCGACGATTCCGCGCGCCCCGCGTCCCTCCATCGCAACGAAACGATCCACATCCGGAATCGATTGTTGCCGCTCCTTCGCCGCATCGACGATGGCAGAAGCCAGGGGATGTTCCGAACGGGCCTCCACCGCAGCCGCCAACTTGAGCAAATCGGTCGAGTCCACCGTCGAGCCATCAGCCTTGGTGGCGCCCACCAGGTGCGTCACTGACGGCTTTCCGACGGTAATGGTACCGGTCTTGTCGAACACGATCGTGTCGAGCCGCTGAATGCCTTCCAGCGCTTCACCACCGCGGATGAGAATACCGTGCTCAGCCCCGCGGCCCGTACCTACCATGATGGCGGTCGGGGTCGCCAATCCCAACGCGCACGGACATGCGATCACGAGCACCGTCACGAGAGCCACGGTCGAGAACACGATACGAGGATCCGGACCAACCAGGAACCACACTACGAACGCTGCGATTGCCAAGGCGATCACGATCGGGACGAACACCCCGGCGACCCGGTCCGCAATGCGTTGCACGGGAGCCTTGGTGCCTTGCGCCTCTTCCACAAGCCTCACGATTTGTGCAAGCGCCGTATCAGTGCCCACCGCAGTGGCCTCGAACGTAATGGAGCCGGTACCGTTCACGGTACCGGCCACCACTGTGTCGCCGGCTTCCTTGGTTACCGGTATCGGTTCACCCGTAAGCATCGATTCGTCAACGGTGGTCTCACCCCCGACCACGATACCGTCCACCGGAATCGATTCACCGGGACGCACGATTATCTTGTCGCCCACGGTGATTTCTTCGATGGGCAACTCCAGATCCTCGGACCCGCGCTGCACGGTCGCTACCTTGGGACGCAGCGCCATCAACTTTCGTATCGCCTCTGACGTCTGCCCCTTCGCGCGCGCTTCCAACAGTCGTCCTAGCAAGATCAACGCGATAATGGCGTTGACCGATTCGAAATAGACGTCTGTCGGGAGTGCAGCATTGTGGAACACCCACGGGAGCACGGTCGCGACCGTCGAATACAGGAACGCCGCCCCAGTCCCAACCGCAATGAGCGTATTCATGTCGGCCGTGCGGTGGCGGAGACCGCTCCGCGCCCCAACGAAGAATTGCCGGCCACTCCACACCAACACTGGTGTCGTGAAGGCGAGCATCGCGAGCTTTAGTAGTTGCGGATCCGAATCGGCAAACGCGTACAGCCACGGGAGCAGGTCCGCGAGAAATCGGCTGAGGGGCGCCAAAAGTCGCGCCACCAGATCGGCCTCTTTTGCCTCCATGCCGCCCATCAACGGCATCGACGCGATCATCGTCACGAGGGCCATCAACGCCGCGAGCATGAACTTCCACAGCAGGCTTCGCACCTCTTCGGCCCGTCGCGCCACCTCTCGCTCGACCGGGTCTTCTTCCGCGATCGGTTCGCTTACTTCGAAACCGGCCCGCTCCACGGCAGCCTCAAGATCCGCCGCAGTCACGAAGCCGGGTATGTATTCCACCCGGACCTGTTCGGTCGCCTGGTTCGCCGTGGCGAGAAGCACACCATCGAGGCCAGTGAGTTCGTTTTCCAACCCAGCCACTCCACTAGCGTAGTGGAGGCCCTCGAGCCGGAATCTCGCCGTCGCTCTCGCACAGTCGTACCCAACATCGCGGATGGCAGTCACGAGGTCGGCGACTGTGGCTCCCGGCCCCCCATCGACCGTGACCGTCGCCTTGGCTGTCGCGTAGTTCACAGCGGCTTCGCGGACACCGGGCGCCTCTTCGAGGCGCTTTTGAACCGTAGTCGCACACGCACCGCATGTCATGCCCTCTATGGGAAGCGTGATACGGCTCTCAGCCATGCTTGGCGTGCCCTTTTCCGAGATTCTGCCGAGCGACCTCGCGCCCTACTTGCGCGACGACGTGACCCTTGAGAATTCGCTTGCCGCAGAAGAACGGATAATCTCCTGGGTGCTTCGGCGTGAACGATACCGGTGTGGTATTGAATGCAACGAGTTCTTGATCGATGTCGAAGTCATCGAAGATCACCCGTTCAGAACACTCGGCCGTCTCGTCACGATAGAAAAGCAATCGTACGGGGCGGCCGGCCTCGACAAACACCGTCGCCGGCTCGTAGCCACCCCGTACGCGAATCTGGATTTCCTGCACGCCACCGCCGGGAGCCATTCGATTCTCTGTCTTCGGTTTTGGACCGAGAAAAAACCAGAGTTCTCCACCGATCAACCCCACACCTAACGCGATGACGATGATATCGGCCACCACTACGCCGGTTGATGCTCGTAATACTCGATCCCGAGGTGCGTGATCTGTTCCTCTCCCATCAGCCACCGCAGCGTGTTCTTCAACTTGGTGTGCTGAATGAACAAATCGTTCTCTGCGTCGAGGCCCGGTCCGGCCATCGGATTCTTGAAATAGAACGATAGCCATTCTTGAATGCCCGCCATCTCCGCTCGCTGGGCGAGGTCGATGAACAACGCAAGATCCAAAACCAAAGGAGCCGCCAGGATGGAATCGCGACACAGAAAATCGACTTTTATCTGCATCGGATATCCGAGCCATCCGAAGATGTCGATGTTGTCCCACCCTTCCTTGTTGTCCCCACGCGGCGGATAGTAGTTGATCCGCACCTTGTGATAGACGTCGCCGTAAAGGTCGGGGTACAGCTTGGGCTGCAGGATATTGTCGAGAACCCCGAGCTTCGATTCCTCTTTGGTCTTGAACGATTCCGGATCATCGAGGACTTCGCCATCCCGATTCCCCAGAATGTTTGTGGAGTACCAACCCGCCAGCCCAAGCATCCGCGCCTTCAGCATCGGCGAAAGTACTGTCTTCAACATGGTCTGGCCCGTTTTGAAGTCCTTGCCGCAGATCGGCATGCCCTTTTGTTCAGCGAGTTCCTGAATCGCTGGGGTGTCCACGGTCAGGTTCGGAGCCCCATTGGCAAAGGGGACACCCTCCATGAGGCTCGCCCACGCGTACAGCATGGACGGGGCAACGGCGGGATCATTGGATTCCATGCCGGCTTCCAACGCACTCAACGATTCGTGCACGGGCCCCTGCTTGATGAACACCTCTGTCGAAGCACACCACACCATGACTAGGCGGTCGCACCCGTTCTCTTCCTTGAAACGCCGTATGTCCTCGCGGAGCTGCTCCGCAAGATCACGTTTGTTGGATCCCGTCTTGACGTTCGAACCCTCGAGACGCTTGACGTAGGCCTGGTCGAACACGGCCGGCATGGGCTTGATCGATTCGAGGTAATCCTTCAGCGGTTCTATATCGGAATCCTTGAGTACTCCACTGATTTTCGCCGACTTGTACGCGTCATCCGGAATGGGGTCCCACGCACCGAACACCAGATCGCCCAGACCCGCAAGCGGAACGAAATCAGAAATGAGGGGGGTGCGCTCTTCCGTCCGCTTGCCCAGACGGATCGTGCTCATCTGTGTGAGCGAACCGATCGGTTTGGCACGACCACGCCTAATCGCTTCCACGCCGGCAACGAATGTGGTCGAAACCGCTCCCAACCCAACCAACAACACACCGAGTTTGCCCTCGGCCGGTCCAATCGTCTTCGCTTCAGTCACTCGAATATCCTTTCCCTAATTAGGGCCAACTATGGCTGTGCGACCCATCGCGATTGGGTCAGCCGTTTGTTCCCTTTTGTAATGCGGTACACGTGAACGATGCGCTGTCCTACCGTGATCACCGACGTCAGTGCCAAGACTGCCACGACTCCAAATAGCAAGAACCCGTTTGGGCCAGCGCCAAAGAATAACATCGGCACCCCGAGTCCGAGGATGCGCTCGGCACGCTGCGCGATCCCGACGTTGCATTCGAGACCGAGACCCTCCGCGCGCGCCCTCGCGTACGACACCGTGAGGGCTGCCGACAACGCGACCAGCGCGGTAACCACACCAACCGTGGCCCAACGATCCGGAAGGCCCCCATTCATGAAGAACAGGAGAATCCCCCCAAAGATGGCGGCGTCACCTACCCTGTCGAGCGTCGAGTCGTAGAACGCTCCAAACGGGGTCATACCCACCCCGCTACGGGCCACTCTCCCATCGAGCATGTCGAAGACCCCGCTCAAGAGGAACAAGGCTCCCCCCAAATGTGCGGCGCCCACCGCGAACGCGTACCCCGAACCAATGATGACGCCGGTGCCCAACGTCGTGAGCACGTTCGGCGACACCTTGGCCCTGACGAGAGCCTCGATTACGGGCGCCAGAATGGCTTCGAAAACCCGACGTAACGACGAAGGTACCAGTGACATACTCGGATTCGCAGGAAGCGGTAAGTATACCAGGGATGGTGGGATGGTGGGATGGCCAACAGACGATGATCGACGATCGACGGATCACAAACCCCTACTCGTAAAGCAAATATGTGGCCACTCGCTCTCGGAACGCACGGACCTCAGCGTCCCAGACACGATTGAGCCCCAGCAGATCTCCGTTTGTTACAATCGTCTCCCAAGCCGTCGCCGTCCCCAGGAGTCGGGCGAGCCGCCGCGTATTCACCGTTAGGGAATCCCCATGAATCCGATGAATCATCGAAAGGAGGTTCACCGCGGTCGCCACCGGATCGTAGGACGAGCGCTCCGTCACGGTGAACTCGACGGCAGGGATGGTAACGCCACCATACTTCCGATCCGGGGGATCAACCGGCAAGATCTGGGTTGCGGCGACCAGCACTCCCGGCACCACACCAATCTCGCTCACCACACGACTGGCATCGAGCCACGGCGCCCCAAGCACGCGGAACGCGAGGTCGGTACCACGTCCCACAGAGAGATTCGTGGCCTCGAACAACACCAGTCCGGGGTAATGCGTCGCACTCTCGAGGTTGGGCATGTTCGGAGACGGCCGGACCCACGGTAACCCCGATTCGTCGAACCACTGCGCCCGCGTCCACCCCGATACCGGAACGACGGATATATCGGCATCGAGTCCGAGTTCCCTGTTCCCCCAAAGCATCATCTCGCCGAACGTCATCCCGTGGCGTTGCGGAATCTCGAGCATGCCGATGAAGTCGTGGTGGGTGGAGGAATCGCGGACCGGCCCCTGAACGAGGACACCTCCGATCGGGTTGGGTCGATCGAGTACCAGCAAGGGCACATCGTGTTGCGCGGCGGCCGCGGCAGCATGCAGTCCAGTCGAGATGTAGGTGTACGGTCGCCCTCCGATGTCCTGCAGATCGACCACCAGGAGATCGATGACCTCCAGCATCTCCTTCGAGGGCGACCGTGTTTCACCATAGAGGCTGAAAATCTGGATGCGCGTCAGCGCTTCGGTGGTGTCGGCGACCATCGCTTGGTCCAAGAGGCCCCGGTACCCATGTTCGGGGCTGAAAATCGCGGTAACTTGGACACCAGCGTCGAGGAGGCGGGTAAGATCGGGCACGCCTTCGGCGTCGATGCCTGTTTGATTGGTTAAGAGTCCCACACGACGGTTAGCCACGAGATGAATCGAGTCGCTCAACAACACGTCGATCCCCGGCCGCACCATGACCTCCGACCGCGAGGGGCCGGAAAAACAAGCCGCAAGCGTTGCCAGGCCGGCGAGGGCGAATCGCGGTCCGGTCATCGGCTCCTCGTCGTGCTCGGATTGGTCATGATCACGGCCTGTTCGAGTTCGTCAAACGTTGCCCCTCCAACTATGATTCCTGACCCGGTGGACCCTCGGGTGCAGACCGTGCCTGCAGGAGTTCTTCCGGCAGACAAGATACACGTTGATTCCCTCCTCGAAACGCTCTCTACCCGCCAAAAGGTCGGCCAGTTGCTCATGCCGTGGCTGCTTGGCAACTACGCAGCTCTCGAATCGGAGCAGTTCGACACGCTGGGGGTTTGGTTGGATTCCCTCGAAGTGGGTGGAATCATCATTTCGGTCGGCCCACCCCTAGAAATCGCCGCGAAACTGAACTCCCTCCAGCGGAGATCTTCCCTGCCGCTCTTGATCGGCGCTGACCTCGAATGGGGATCGGGCATGCGTCTTCGTGGAGGCACTGCGTTTCCGATGCCCATGGCGATCGGCGCCACGGGTCGGGCGGAGGATGCGTACGAACTCGGACGCATTACGGCCATCGAAGCCCGTGCAACAGGAATGCATTGGACGTTCTCGCCGGTAGCAGACATCAACAACAACCCGGACAATCCGATTATCAACACGAGATCGTTCGGTGAAGATCCGCACGAGGCCGCCCGGTTGATCTCCGCCTACGTCAGGGGTGCAAACACGAACGGGTTGTTTACGACGGCCAAACACTTTCCCGGCCATGGTGACACCGAAGTCGATTCCCACATTTCGCTTCCGGTCGTCCGGGGGTGCTGGGACCGACTCGATTCCGTCGAACTCGTTCCGTTCCGCGCAGCGATCGCCGCCGGCGTCACCTCCGTGATGACCGCGCACGTCGCACTCCCGTGTCTGGATGGCGAGGATCCGCCTCCGGCGACACTGTCCCACCGCGTCATGACGGAGATCTTGAGAGACTCTCTAGGATTCGATGGACTGGTGGTGACCGATGCGCTGACCATGGGGGCACTCGTCGCTGAGTATGGCGCGGGTGAGACTGCTGTACTGGCGTTCCTGGCCGGGGCGGACATGCTCCTCATGCCGGCCAACATTCGCGAAACGCTAGACGCCATGGTCGACGCGGTCGAGACCGGGAGGGTGCCACTGGGCCGGCTGGACGCAAGCCTGCGGCGGGTGTTGGATCTCAAACGGCGGGCTGGGTTGTTCACGCGGCGGACGGTTCCGGTGGAGGCTGTCACCTCGGTTGTCGCACGCCGGGAATTCGTGGATGTCGCGGACGATATCGCCGCCCGTGCTCTGACGTTGGTACAGCGCGGTGAAATAGACAGCTTTCGTCGCGATCGTGGTCGCATGGCCATCGTCGTGTATGCCGACGAATCGAACCTCTCCGCCGGCGGTCAACTCGTTCGCGAGTTGGCCGGGTTCGGAGACACGGCCAGCGTGTTCCGTCTCTACCCTGCATCAGGCACGATGTCGTACGATTCGGCGCGGACGTTGATCGGCCAACACGACCGCGTCGTGTTTGCCGTCAACGTCCGCGTCATCTCCGGGCGAGGTCACGTCGCAATGCCCGACTCGCTCGCCGAGTTGATTGTCGCGACAGACCGGCAGAAGCCCACGGTCCTCGCATCGCTGGGTAATCCGTATCTGCTCCAGCAGGTGCCCGACTTCGCCGGCGCCTACCTCAACGCTTGGAGCGATATCGGGAGTACCGAACGGGCGGTGGCCGGTGCGCTCGCGGGTGGAGCCGCCGTCAGCGGCACTCTTCCAATCTCAATCGGAAACCGATTTGCCCGGGGGTTCGGAATTCCCCTGGCCGCAGGGTACCGGGTCGACACCGACGACGGGACGAACGGGCAGTCGGCGATCCCGTTGGATTCGCTCGAACGCTACCTCGAAAGCCAAGTAGCGGCGGGCGCCTTTCCCGGCGCTGTGCTCTATGTCGGACACCGCGGAACCATCGCCTATCACACGGCTGTGGGCCACTATGGAGTCGATGACGCCCGTCCCGTGAATGACTCGACGATCTATGACCTCGCTAGTCTCACCAAGGTCGTCGGCCTCACGACAGCCGTGATGCTGCTCGTGGCAGATGGATCTCTCGATCTGGACCGACCCGTAGTGGACTATGTCCCGGAGTTTGCCCAACACCGCAAGGGGACGGTTACGGTCCGGCAACTCTTGCTCCACACCTCAGGACTCCCGCCCTGGAGACCGCTTTACCAAGAAACCGAGAGTGCAGCTGAAGCGCTCGATTCGGTCATGGCCACGGAGCTAGACACGGTTCCCGGTGCCCGCTACGCCTACTCCGACCTCGGAGCGATAACATTGGGAAAGGTCGTCGAGGCAGCATCAGACACCGACCTCGACACGTTTCTCGCGGCCCGCTTGTTTGGACCACTTGGCATGACGCGGACCCGCTTCAACCCACCGGCATCGTGGACCGATGAGATTGCTCCAACGGAAATGGATCCTTGGCGCGGGCACATTGTCCGCGGAGAGGTGCACGACGAAAACGCCGCGCGGCTCGGCGGGATCTCGGGACACGCAGGCGTGTTCTCGAACGGGCCAGACCTCATACGATTTGGCCTGTGGCTCCTCGACGCTTACCACGGCCGGCTCCAACCGAACGCAGCCGTCTACCTCCCCGAAGAGGTCGTCCGGACCTTTACAGCCCGGCAGAACGATCCCGAAGGATCCACGCGGGCGTTGGGATGGGACACCCCGTCAGATCAGGGACGCTCCAGCGCGGGACGCTCGATGTCCCGCCAGTCCTACGGTCATACCGGGTTTACCGGAACGAGCGTTTGGACCGATCCGGAACGCGAAATCGTCGTGGTGTTGTTGACCAATCGCGTACATCCCACGCGCGACAACCTCGCGATCTCCAGGGTTCGCGGGGAAGTTGCCGACCTCGTCGTGGCAGCCTTGGAAGGCAACTGACGCCAGTCCGAGCTAAAGTCTGCCCCCACAACGACATACGATGTGCCGTTGACAGAAAATCAGGGACTGCCTAATATGCGAGTCCCACCGGAGGATAGAGAATGACGACAGTTCAGCGACCCGAGGTTCAAGTCGACGTATCGTTGACCGACGAGGCCGTCAAGCAAATTCGGGGTTTCATGGAGGCTGAGGGCGTTCCGGAAGAAACGTCCGGCGTACGCGTGGCCGTCCTGCCGGGCGGGTGCTCGGGATTCAAATACGGGCTCAACATCGAAGAACAACCACTCGACGACGACATCGTGTTTGAACGCGGCGGTTTGCGGATGTTCGTCGATGCCTTCAGTGCCCAGTACCTCAACGGTACGACGGTCGACTACGTCTCGACAATGCAGGGGTCTGGTTTCACTTTCAACAACCCGAACGCCACTGGCGGATGCGGGTGCGGCAGTTCGTTTACGGTCTGACCAGATTGCCCGCATATCGCGGTAATGCACCATCAGGGCCTGCCACAGCGCAGGCCCTTTTTCTTTGGACCGACTACCCGTGACGGCACTCGATTATGGAGTGATGGTTGCGTACTTCGGGGTCGTCATCGCCATTGGGGTGCACTTCGGGCGACAACAGCGCGACGCCTCCGACTATTT
>JBDHLU010000059.1:0-19430 GCA_039656555.1 Gemmatimonadota bacterium
CGGTCGATCGTGGAATCTCGAAAGGAGAATTCACGGTGACCAAAACGAAACGCTGGAGTTTCAGCGCGGGCGAGAAGTATAGGAATCGCGTCCGCGTATTCGAGGAGCCGTCTGGCCTCATCCTCGTAGAGTATTGGGAACGCGGGGAAGGGGAGAGTCGGGCGCGGCGAAAGCGGCTGTCACTCGGCCATCGAGACCGAACCAGGGCTATGCAACAGGCCAGGTTGATGGCGGTCCGGATGTTGGCCAAGCCAGAGCAGGAGGACGGCGTCACCCTCGGAACGCTCTTTGACATATACGAAGTGGAAGTGACACCGAGGAAGTGTGCGAGGAAGCAGGGACACGATCGCATTACCGCGAAACTGTTTCTGACTTTGTGGGGTCGAGACCGGCGAGCGTCGACGCTCAATTTGAGCGATTGGAATCAGTATATCGATTTGCGGCGTTCGGGTGAACTCGCTCCGAAAGGTAAACGGCCAGGGCCAGTCGGCGAGCGACAGCTCGAGTACGATTTGGCATTTCTCAAGGCCGTCCTCAATTGGGCGACGATGGCTGGCCCGAAGGGGGAATGCCTTTTGGATCGAAGTCCGGTGCGGGGCTATCCACTCCCACGCGAACGCAACCCGGCCCGGCCCATCCTCACGGATGGGCAGTACCGGAAGATGTTGGCTGCGGCGGGAGAGGTTAACTGGCGGTTCGGGATAGCCTTCGTGCTGGCCAATGAAACGGGACATCGGATCTCAGCCATTTGTCATCTACGATGGTCCGATATCGACTTCAATGATCGTCGCGTTCGGTGGCGCGCGGAGAACGACAAGATTGGAAACGAACATGTCACTCCCGTGTCCAGGGCTACGATCGACGTGTTAGTGAGAGCGCGATCACAGTCGACGGCGATCGGTGACTCGTGGGTGCTCCCGGCGATGCGACGGAGTGGTTCGCCTTGTTCGTATAAGCAACTGACGAACTGGTTCCATGAGGCGGCGGACAAGGCCGGGGTCGAGCTTCCGCGCAGGGCTGGGTGGCATAGTCTGCGGCGGAAGTTTGCGACGGAACTGCAGGACATGGCACTGCGCGACTTATCGTATCTCGGGGGGTGGAAGGACCCAAAAACCCTCTTGACGCTGTATCAGCAACCCGACGAACATGCGATGCGCGAGGGATTGGACCGCCGGCGGTCATTCGGCCGGTCGGCACTGTCGGTTGGGGCCGATTTTACCGACAGTCTCGCAAAACGCATGGGTTGACCCCGACTCGCTAACTAGCTTCTCTATAGGCGCTTACGAAGTTTGGACAGGTGCAGGAGTGGTTTAACTGGTACGCCTGGAGAGCGTATGGACCTTCTGGGTTCCGTGGGTTCGAATCCCACCCTGTCCGTCTTAGAGGAAACAGTCCTTCAGGACTTGGTGTTGACGCCGAGCACGGGCACGTTAATACGCAATTCACGGTCAGTTCAGCGTAAAAGGCGAGAATAGTAGTCTGCCTTTTGGGGCGGTTCTCATGAATCGTAGCGCTGGCGTCAGCATGTCTCAATCGCGTTCTACAGAGCAGTCCGATTTCAGTTCACTCAAGCAGGTGGAGGAACTGGTTGACGGCTTTGAGACGACCAGGCTCCCCCAGGACCAGTGGAACCACAGGGCGCACCTGACGGTCGCGGCGTGGTACGCGACGCGATACCCGCCGGCCGAGGCCAAGGAGCGGATGACGGAGGGGATTCAGCGATACAACCTCGTTCACGACATTCGGCAAACGGAAATGGGTGGCTACAACGAGACGATGACCATCTTTTGGCTCACCGCGGTGTCGGTGGAGCTACGCCAAAGTGAGGTACCCAACCTTCTGCATCGGATCAATGGACTTGTCGCGCGCTTTGCGCAGCGCAAGGATCTGCTGTTCCAGTTCTACGATCGCCATCGAATTTTCAGCGACCTCGCTCACCACTATTGGGTCCCCCCGGATCGGCTTCCCAAGGGAGACCTGCTTGACCTGAGCGAAGCACTCGCAGCGATCAGCGCGTAGTCGTATCGCCCTAGTCGATCACGGCCTCCACGATCATTCCCATGAATGCGTTGACATGCTCCGACCCATCGATCCACCGAGTGACCGCGACGAGATCGTGATCCGGGTCGATCCAAATCACGCTCGTTGACCCGGCGCCGAGCGCGAAAACACTGGATGCAGGTGCGTTGGGAAATTGCTGTTGGCCGGTGTTCAGCCACCACATGAAACCGTAGTTCGGTTGGATCTCTACCGGCGTCGTCGCGTGCGCGAACCACTCCGTTGACACAATCTGTCTGTCATTCCACTTGCCGTTTCGAAGCGCCAGATACCCGAACCGCGCATGATCACGGGTCGAGGCCCATAACCCACCGCCCCAGTGGCCACCGCCACTGACGGATTGTACCGACGTGCCGTCAATGTCGGTCCAAGAGGTCTCGTACCCATGCCACTCCCACGATCGAGTGGCGCCGATCCGGTCCATGATCTCATCACGCAAAACGTCGGGAAGCGGCTTACGCCACAACTCGAGCAACGCATAAGCGAGGAGGTTCACGCGCACGTCATTGTATTCCCAGAACGTTCCGGGCGGCTGCAACTCGCGATCGATGCCTCGCCGGCGATCGGCCACATCGGGTTTGCCCCAAAGCGTGCCTTCCCACTCACTCGTCTGCTGCAGCAGGTGTTGCCATGTGATGGCAGCGTTGTGATCTGATGAGAACGCGCCATTGGTCACGTAGGTACCTATGGAATCATCGAGACTGCGGATCAATCCACGGTCGAACGCCAGACCGCCAACCGTGGACAGGTAACTCTTGGTCACGCTGAAGTTCATGTCGACGCGCCGCGTGTCACCCCATTCGGCGATGATGTATCCGTGGCGCAACACGATACCGTTGACGGTTCCGCGTTCTTTGGTGGGACCGACGATTTGCTGATGCGGGATTCCCTCGAATCGGTCACGAAGATACTGCCCGGGATCCAGCGGCATCGAGGTCTCGTGCGCATTCGCATACGCGATTGCCTGGGCGATCTTCGCGGAGTCCATCCCGACCTCGGCGGGCCGGCGCGACTCCCAGCCATCTCCGGGAGCCGGGAAGTACGGTCCGGATTCAGAACTACACGCGGCGAACGCAATCAGAACACCGAGGAGGGCAACCCCGGCGGTGGCTCTGCGCGCATTGTCTGTCAGGATCGCTTCTCCCGCAACCTACAAGTCGATGAAAGGCTGGAGCCAGCCGTGTCCGGTGGTCGCGCTCTTGCGAAAGGCATTAGCGGCGCGGGCGAGTAACTCGGCGGCCTCGCCGGGTGCCGCCCGCACATCGGCCACCGCGTCATACCCAGCTCGGAGGACCGGTTGATCGTGGGCAACTTGCGCATCGTCCTTGATGGCTTGCGCCAACCGGTTGGCTAGGCGGACGATTCCTTCCACGTCGGTACTCGGGGCGAAAATGGCGAACTGGTCTTGTCCGATGCGACCGACCACGTCAGAAATGCGCGCCGTTTCTTTGATGATGTCAGCGGTGTGCCGGACCACGTCGCCGAGTTCGGGCGAATCGCTGTCGAGGGTGTTGATCGGCGCGAACACGATGCACCCTAGTGCGTCGCCTTCGCGGTACGCCCACGACTTCATCTCTCTTGCGCGGCGCTCGAGGCCGGTCGGGTTGTAGAGGCCGGTTGACTCATCGAGTAGCCCCTCTTGCCGGATGCGGACTGACTCGAAGCGGGCTTCGGCAAAGGAAGTCAACCGCAAGACCAACTCTTCAGAGTCGAGCGGGACCGTGATCACATCCCACGCGCCGGCACCAAAGGCCTCGAGGCGTTGCCGTTTCGACAATCGCTCGGAACTCGAAATCAAGATGGGAACGCCGCTGCCGCACCGGGAGTCTCGCCGAAGCTGCTGGCACAGTTGGGCGCCCGTCATGTCCGGCAGGTCGGCGTCGATGACGACGATGTCGGGCCGGTGGGCAACGACCCGCTCGAATCCCTTCGCCCCCGTGAACGCGCGCATCACCGCGAACCCGTTCGGCGCCAGAAACGTCTCCAGTGAACGCAGCGTCCATTCTTGATCGTCGACGATCAAGACGATGGGCGGTCGTTGCCGTTTGACCATGTTATCGAGCTGCTCTGCCATCACGTCTCCGGACAAAAACTGCCGGCACAACGATGCCGCCAGCAGGAGTTAAGTCCGCTGGCGGCCCGGCTGACGTGGCAAGCAGACTGCTTGCGGTAGTCCCGTGGCTCTGCGTCTCCGTCTTTCGACGGATTTGCTCTGAGACAGCGCTTTCCACGCGCGAATTGTCCCCGCGCGTTTCCATTAGGCTAGTCAGCATCCCAGAACCAATGCGGTGACTGGGCTCACCATGTGACCCAGATCACATTTTCCATTGTCCCCAGGTCCCGCTGTCCTCCATCTTACCTGCCATGCCAGTCACCGACAATGGTCTGGGCCTTCGGGCCCGCACCAACGAGATCATCTTCGGGCACGACACGCCGGCTGGGAAGGCGTTCGATGTAGCGCTCATCTGGTTCATCATTCTGAGCGTGGTCGTCGTCATGCTGGAGAGCGTAGAGACGGTCCGCCTTCAATACGGGGCCCTGCTCCGGCAGGTCGAATGGGGCTTCACGATCGTGTTCACGATCGAATACGTGTTGCGCCTATGGTGTGTCGAACGCCCGATGCATTATGCGAGAAGTTTCTTCGGGATTGTCGACCTTCTAGCCATTTTGCCGACCTACCTCAGCGTTTTGCTGCCCGGCGGACAGGCCCTCCTCACAGTTAGGCTCTTGCGTCTTCTCCGCGTGTTTCGGGTGCTCAAACTTGCGCATCACGTTGCTGAGGCCATGGTGCTAATGCGCGCGTTGCGGGCCAGCCGGGACAAGCTCACTGTGTTCATTGCCACGATTCTCACGATGGTCGTGATCATGGGGTCGATGATGTATTTGATCGAAGGGGCGCAAAACGGCTTCACCAGCATTCCACGGAGCGTGTATTGGGCCATCGTGACCTTGACGACCGTAGGGTACGGCGACATCGTGCCGCAGACGCCCATCGGTCAGGCGTTGGCGGCGGTGATCATGATCATGGGGTATTCGATTATCGCGGTACCGACCGGCATCGTCACGGTCGAGTTGTCCCAGGAAATCCGTCGATTGAAAAGTGGTAGGGCGTGCGGCGGGTGTGGGGCCGACGGACACGAAGGCGATGCGAGCTATTGTCGACGATGCGGAGAGCCGTTGGGCGTGAGTTGATCCCTCCTACTTGAGTGCGAGAAGATCGAGGACGGCCACTTCATCCCTTCGGAGCGCGGCGCGCAGGTCCTTTCGTTCCTGTTTCTTCGAGGGCGGTGGAGCGCCGATCACCTGACCCGCGCGATACTTTTTCAACACCAACGGGTGAACGTAGTACTGGAGACAGACGGCGCGCGTGTTGCCGAGGTGGTCGGCTACTTCGTCGAGAGCCTTGCGAATGTTGCGTTCGATGTCAGGTGTTGAGTCGGCCGTCCCGACATCGCGAAGCGCCGCTGCCGCGAGAACGGTTCCTGCCCACGTGCGCACATCCTTGGCAGTGAAGTCACCGCCGGTAATCTCGGCAAGGTATTCGTTGATGTCGCCAGAGTCGATCGATTGGAGCGTCCCGTTTTCATCCTCGTACTGGAAGAGTTGTTCTCCGGGCAGGTCTTGACAGTGTTGGATGATGCGCGCTAGGCGACGATCAGAAAACGATACGGCGTGTTCGACTCCACTCTTGCCCCGAAATGCGAACCTCACTTTCCCGCCCTCGACTTCGGCATGATGACCCTTGAGCGTCGTCAGGCCAAATGATGCGTTGTCGCGAGCGTATTCCTCGTTGCCAACACGAATGAGGGTGGTTTCCAGCAAGTACACCACTGCGGCGAACATCTTGTGGCGAGGAAGTCCCTGACGGCGAAGGTCGCGTTCAACGTGTTCCCGCACCTTGGGAAAGACTCTGCTGAACTTGAGGATCCGCTCGAACTTGGTCTCATCTCGAACCGCACGATACTTCGGATGATACCGATATTGCTTCCGTCCCTTGGCGTCGCGCCCTGTGGCCTGAATGTGTCCGTTGGGGCCAGGACAGATCCACACATCGGTCCATGCCGGCGGAATGACAATCCGTTTGATCCGTTTGATTGTGCCCGGATCAGTGACGCGGTGTTTGCGCTGGTCCAGGTAGAAGAACCCCTTACCGGCGCCCTTTCGCCGAAGGCCAGGCGACGTGTCGGTCACGTATCGCAGGCCGGCAGCTCGGGCTGAAGCGATGTATTCGGTGTCGTCCTTTGGCAATGCGCGGATCCCCCGGGGCGAGGTCGCCAAGATTGTGCGAAAGCTTGTCAGAACGCAAATGAGCCGGGCTCGCCAGATGGCGGGCCACCCCTCATGTTTGAGAATTCACCATCCTCCCGGAGTCGAGATGCGAAAACCATTCCAAGTGCTGATGACCATTGGGCTAGTGTATGGGTGTGCGGGCGATGCTCCCCCACCCGATGAACCCGTTACCTCCGCCATTCCCGATGCCATCCTGGGCGAAGCGCCTCCACCCCAAGGGGAAGCCCTGCGCTACTTCGATGGCGATGGGGAAACGGTCGGATACCTTGCCGTGCCCGAAGGCGACGGCCCGTTTCCCTCGCTGATCTTGGTGCACGAATGGAATGGGCTTAGCGATCGTGTCCGCCAGGTGGCCGATGCATTTGCCGAAGAAGGCTACATCGCCCTGGCGGCAGACCTCTTTCGCGGGCGAACGGGCAGCAACCCGGAGGAGAACCGGGCGCTCACGAGCGATGCGCGCGGCAACATGGAAGCGGTCATCGCGAACCTCGATGCTGCGCAGGCCTATCTGCAGAACCGCAGCGACGTCAGCAAGAAGGTCGGCGTCATGGGGTGGTGTTTCGGTGGCGGGATCGCGCTCAGCTATGGGCTCGGCGGCGCCCACCACGATGCGACAGCGATCTTCTATGGGTCCCTGGTAGAGGACCCCGCAGAGCTTGCCAAGCTCGACCACCCGGTCTACGGCACGTTCGCCGAGAACGATGGCGGGATTCCACCCGACCAGGTTGCGCGGTTTGCCGCGGCGCTCGATTCAATCGGCATCGAAAACGACATCCATGTGTACGATGAAGTGAATCATGGGTTCTGGCTGCGCGTGGACGGCGACCGTGAGAAACGCGAGGCGCCGGCGCAAGACGCATGGACTCGGCTCAAGACGTTCTTGGGGAGGACGTTGGGAGATTAAAATATGGGACCACACAATTCGGGTGTCATCGCGGTTGCTTTCCTGCTCGTAGGCGGTTGGGGGTGCAGTTCGGGAAGCAATGAACCTCAGTACCCATCACCGACTACACTCGGGATTTCGCGGAGCGCTCTTCCGGCACCCGGCCTCTGTCGGATACTTGGTGACGCACAATCAAGCCGTACCTGTGACGGCATCGCGTATGTCGCCCCCGAAGGTTCTCAGGTGCTCTATCGCATGAAAGATCCGTCGTATGTCGTGGTCATTTGCTACATGCATCGGTCGCGGAGGGGGTATGTGTTTGGCATCGACGTATTCAATGCCAACAACCAGCGCCTACTCGACGTGTTGCTTCGCGCAGACGATCCACCGATCGAGGGTGACTGCGACAAGCTGATAGTGGGGCGAACGATACAGGGAATCCCAGCGAGTTCGTGACCGACAGGCGGCGGGTCGGACCATGGCTCCGACGTTACGACCGTCAGGAGGCCACGCGCGCTGAAGAACGCAAAGAACTCGCGATCGGGATCGCGGTCGGTGTAGTCGGGCTTGCCGGGCTCATCGGCGTGGGATGGCTTTTTCTCCGCTCCCCCTACGTGGTATTGGGTGCGCTCGTCGTCATTTGGGTAGTGGGGTTCGTCGCGCTCGTCTTCATCCGCCGTCGAGCGGCATTCCGTGACCACATGATCGGAGAGGGGCATGCCTTCCATGAGATTCGGAAGGCGATACGGGAGGTGGGGCGAGAGAAAGACAAGGACGGTGAGGGACGGTGAGGAGGCGGATGAGGGGCAGGGACCTCATCCGCCTCCTCTTTTGCCACTCTGATTAGTTTTCGTTACCACGCGTCCGTAGCTCAACCGGATAGAGCACTTGGCTTCGAACCAAGGGGTTGCAGGTTCGAGTCCTGCCGGACGCGCTTTCCACAATCCGTCTTGGATGGTTACCGCATGAAGACATTCTACCGACTCGCGCTCGCGCTGCTCACGCTTGCCATGATTCCGAATGCAGCGAACGCCCAAGTCATGCTGGGGATAATGGCCGGGGGCGCTCGGAGTAATCCTTCGATCAAGAATCAAATGGGATTCAAGGAACTGGTCGATGGAGAGCACGGATATCAGTTCGGTGCCGTGGCTGCCTTCGCCATGCCGGCCGGGTTCACGCTCGAGACAACACCGAAATACATCCAGAAGGGGTTCCGCACCGGCGTATCCGACTTGAATGGCGGGCTCGACCTAGCCTACGTCGAAGCGCCCGTGTATGGCGCGTGGCACCACGGGCTCGGCGGAGGCCCGGCAGCACTGCGCATTCTCGCCGGTGGGTCGCTCGCCTACGAGGTGTCCTGCAGCGTTGAAACGACGGTGGGTGGGGGCAGTCCTGAAACCCAGCCTTGCGCCGACGGTTCGACCAACAAGTTCGACTTCGGGCTGTTTGCCGGGGTCGGAATGGCGGTGAGCATCTTTACTTTTGACTTCACGTACGACTTGGGCTTGGTCAATATCAACAAGGATTCGGCGGGACCATCGCTGAAGAATCGGGTGTGGGGTCTCACAGTGAGCGCGAGGTTCCGCGTCGGCGGCTGACACGCCTCCCGCATTTCGGTTTGACGAGTCGGCGGTGGAGTAGCATTCTGGTATGACTTCACAATCGGAGCGCCCGATGCGCCGCCAAGTACTCTGCCTCCCGGCATTCATCCTCGCGGCCACCGCCGCGCAGGCCCAGAACTACTCCGGGACCTTCACCGCCGTGAACCCGCAGGGCCAAACGGTCACCGTGATTCTCAAGCAGTCACAGAAGGGCCTCGTGACCGGCTCGATCTCGAACGGTGAGATGAAACTCGCGCTCCAGGGCACCGTCGACGACGATCTGATCGACGGGTTCGCCAGCGGTGACGGTAGTACGATGTACTTCGAGGCGGAGATCGATGGCAACGAGCTTTACCTGTTCCTCATGAACGTCGATGCTCAGGGAAACCCCGACGTGGAAAACGGGCTCGAGATGGTGCTCACGGCTACCACTCAAGGGGGGGCCCTAGCGAACAGCGCCGATCCAGCCGGGGCCGCCGGTGGGGCCATGGGTGGAGCGACAGCCGGAGCGCCGAATTCGCCGGCAGGTGGGCAGGGAATGAGTGACGGAACGCCTGCGGGGAACGAATGGGCACAATGGTTGGCTGGGAAGAAGGTCACGTACATGGATTCGTATTCGTCGGGGAATGCGGGCGGGTACAGCATGCGCATGGACATCTTCCTCTGTTCCAGCGGTGAATTCTTATATAAGGATGAGAGTTCGGTGTCCGTGGATGTTGGGGGAGCGTTTGGCAATGCTGGAGGCCAGGGGCAGAACACAGGGCGGTGGCGGATCATCACGCAGGGGCAGCTCGTGGGCATCGAACTCCGGTACAGCGATGGCAGAGTGGAGCAATACCAATTGCAGTATCAGGATGGCGCGACGTACGTGAATGGAGAGCGGTGGTACGTCACTGCCGCGGAGATCTGCCAGTAACGGCACAGAACGCATGGGCATAGTCGACCCGCCTCGCGAACGCGTGGCGGTCATCGCGGGTGGGACCGGACTCGTTGGCCGCTTATGTCTTGACGTTCTCCTCGAATGTCCACGGTATGAACTCGTGTATGCGGTCGGGCGCCGCGAGCCTGCGCGACACCATCGTCGACTGACCTCGATCCAAACGGATTTCTCCAATCTTGCCAAACTTGGGTTGGGGCATGTGGATGATGTGTTCTGTTGTCTAGGCACGACGATGAAGAGGGCCGGGAGCCGCGATGCGTTTCGTGCGGTCGACTACGATGTTCCCGTAAAACTCGCGCAGGTCACTCGCGATTGTGGGGCCGACCATTTTTCGCTGGTGTCATCGCTTGGCGCCGACCCGAACGCGCGCAGCTTCTACCTCCGGGTCAAAGGGGAGACTGAGCGTGCGCTTGCCGCGGTTGGCATCCGTTCGCTCGCGTTTCTGCGCCCTTCGCTGTTGCTCGGTGACCGCGAGGAGCGGCGTTTCGGGGAATCACTCGGAAGCATCGTTGCCACGACGATCCGGCCGTTGCTGGTTGGGTCGCTCAGGCGGTACCGGGCGATAGACGCCCGGGATGTGGCCAGGGCCATGGTTCTGGTCGCGGCCAGCACCCCCTACGGAACTCACGTCGTTGAATCGGAAACGATCAGCAAGATAGTACACGAATAATCGTAAGCGTTGGGTATCTTCTAATCGGGAAACACATGTCACTTACTGCATCCATCTCTCTTCTCACCTTGATGCAGGCGGGTACGCCTGCCAGCGTCGGCGTGGCTCCCACCGAGCTGGTGTTGGGGATCGACCAAACGGTACGGATCACTGCAACCGTGGTGGACTCCGAAGGGCAAGAAATCGAGTTCGCCTTGCGATGGTTCTCCGCCGACCCAACGGTGGCCACGGTTGATGGGAACGGTCGCGTCACAGGGGTCGGGGAAGGACAGACCCGGGTCGTTGCCGCGGCGGGAGAGGTTCCCGGCATCGTCCGCGTGATGGTCACGGACGATCGTCCGTTTGCGATCGACGTTCAAGGCCCGTCAACGCCCGTGTTGCAGGGTACCACGGTGCCTTTGGCAGTGCGGGTGTTGACGCGATCGGGGGAGTATCTCTCCGACGCGCCCGCCGAATTCGCGGTCGCGTCGGGCGACGCGGTTGCCGTGTCTGCCACCGGTGTCGTGACCGCGCAAGTGGAAGGGACGGGTACGGTCAGGGTGAGTGTTGGAGCGTTGGACGCCGAGGTGTCGATCGCGGTCATTCCCAACACTGCGGCCTCGTACGAGGTCACGCCGGCCTCGTCACTGGGGCGCACCGGCGACGTCATCAGGCTCGAACTCGAAGCACGCGCGGCCTCGGGCGTCGCTGTCGGAACGACGTATCCGCGCTGGTCGGTCTCGGGCGCCGGTGCGCAGATCGAACGTGAGGGGGCCGTCGGTGTGTTCGTTGCCGAACGGGCCGGCCGGTACGAGGTGACCGCGGTTTTGGCCGGGAACATTGTGAGGCACGCGACCGTAGATGTGTCCCCTCGACGTTTCGACTCCACCCTCGACCTGATCGGGCGCGGCCCCATCGCGACGCACAACTCGGGAGACGTCTGGGCCTTTGAAGGCGTCGACGGACGCGACTACGCCTACATCGGCACGTTCATGCACGATTGGATGAAGGTGTGGGACATCACCGATCCGAACGCGCCCGTGTTGACCGATTCGGTGCAGGTCGACGCGAGGCGGATCAACGACGTCAAGATTCACCCTAACAATCGTGTCGGTCTAATCACCCGCGAGGGCGCTTCGAGTCGACGGAACGGGATCGTCGTATTGGACCTTTCCCGTCCGGCGCACCCGACGATCATTTCCGAGTACACGCAGACGGTGCCGGGCGGCGTCCACAATGTGTGGATCAGCGGTGAGCACGACCTCATTTATGCGATTCACAACGGCACGTCGGAAATGCACATCATCGACATGTCGAATCCCAGCCATCTGCGGGAGGTCGGCCGCTGGGGGTTGAACAAGCGACTGAAGTCGCTGCACGACGTGATCGTGCAGGATGGATACGCCTACCTGTCGTATTGGGACGATGGCTTGGTGATCCTCGACGTCGGTGCCGGTACCCATGGAGGCACGCCAACCGAACCGGCCTTTGTATCGCAATTCAAATACCCTATCGGCAACACGCACGTGGCGTGGCGGTCCGGCAAATACGTCTTCGTGGGTGACGAGTTGTTTCCTTCCGGTTGGAACGCGAGTGGGCCCATCGAAGCCCGGGGGTACATCCACGTGCTCGACGTGTCGAACCTGGACGCCCCGGTTGAAGTGGCGCGGTACGAAGTGCCGGAAGCTGGCGCGCACAACGTGTGGGTGGAGGAAGGCCGATTGTACATCGGTTATTACCAAGCAGGGCTCCGCATTGTCGATATCTCGGGTGAGTTGCGTGGGGATTTGTATCGGCAGGGGCGGGAAATCGCGGCCATCGCGACGACCGATGCGAATACCGTGGTTCCGAATTGGCCAATGGCGTGGAGCGCGCAGGTATTCAAGGGCCACATCATTACTTCCGACATGAACTCTGGGCTTTGGATCACGAAACTCCGCGAGGTCCAACTCGTTCCGTGACGGGTTTGCTCGAAGGGCGGGTGGCGATGATCACCGGCGCCACCAGCGGGATTGGTCGGGCGACGGCACTGGCTTTGGCCGCGCAAGGGTGCTTGGTGACCGTGACCGGCCGACGGGAGGCGCGCTTGAACGACCTAGCCGGCCAGATTGGTGCGGACCGCGCGTTGGCAGTTGCCGGCGACGTCGCGCGTCGCAGTGATGTCGACGCGGTTGTCGATCAGACGATCGAGAACTTTGGACGCATCGATATTCTCGTGAACAATGCCGGAGTGATGCTCCTTTCCCCGGTGGGCGAACGGCTGGTGGACGAGTGGGACCGGATGATCGACATCAATGTCAAAGGTCTTTTGTATGGGGTCGCTGCCGTGCTACCGCACATGAAGCAACAGGGCAGTGGCCACATCGTAAACCTGGGAAGCGTGGCGAGCCGGCGCCCGTTCCCGACGGGGACGATTTACAGTGCCACCAAGTTTGCAGTGCGTGCGATCTCGGCTGGCCTTCGCAACGAACTATCGCCCACCGATGGTATTCGCGTGACCGACATCGAGCCCGGCATTGTGGATACCGAGCTGCTCGATCACATCAGCGACCAGGGTTCAGTCGTCGCGTTCGCGGAGCGTTGGGGTCAGAAGGTCATGCTCCAACCCGAGGACATCGCCAACGCGATCGTGTACGCCGTTTCCCAACCGCAGCGTGTCAATGTGAACGAGATCCTCGTCCGGCCTACAGAACAGGAGAACTGATCGCTGCGACCGGACACACTTTGCATTGTCGGGCTCGGAGCGATTGGTGGTTCGATTGCCCGTCGCGCCGCGGCTGATGGTATCGAGCGCATCATCGGATACTCCCGTCACCGACCCTATGCGATCGCTGCCGCCAAGGCCGGGGCCATCACGGATGTAGCGACGACACTCGATCAGTCCGTAGCTGGTGCGGACCTCGTGGTGCTCGCTGCCCCACCCGGGGCCAACCTCACGTTGCTGGCCGACGTGGCCCAACGGATTGCGGGTGGCTCGACGATCGTTACCGATGTTTCGAGCGTGAAGCGGCCGATCGTGGAACGGGCCGCGGCAGTCGGGTTGGAGATGCAGTTTGCAGGATCCCACCCCTTGGCCGGTACGCACGCTTCGGGGTTTGACGCCTCAGACGCCAACCTGTTTGAGGGGGCACTGGTGTACGTCACCCCGGTTGATGGGGGGCACGGCGCACACGACGAGGTCGTGCATTTCTGGAAGGATGTCATGGGCGCCCATCCCGTGACGATCGAGGCCGAACAACACGATCAACTGCTCGCCTGGACGAGTCATCTGCCGCAATCCGTCGCGTCGGCATTGGCGGTAGCAGTGGCAGACCACGGCCCTCGCGGGGCAACGTTTGGTCCGGGTGCGCGGTCAACAACGAGACTCGCTGCCAGTAGCTCAGACATGTGGACGGACATCCTGATGCAGAACCGGGAGCCGGTGCTGCGGGCGTTGGGGGCTTTGGCGGATGCCCAGGCCGAGTTGCGTGAGGCGATGGAACAGATGGATGAAGCCCGGGTGCGAGCGTGGCTCGAACGCGGGGCGGCATGGCGTCGAGGAATCGAGTGATGAGGGTCGAGGGCATGATTACCCCACCGGGCGACAAGAGCATCACCCACCGCGCACTAATGCTCGCCGCGCTTGCGCGGGGAAGCAGCATGATCCACGATCCCCTCGGAGCGGCCGACACGCGTGCGACAGCCGGGATCATGCGGCGGCTAGGAGCCGCTGTTTCTAGGCTGCGGGATGGAAAGGGAGTCCGCGTGTTGGGTCGCCGTTGGAGAGCGCCGTCCGAGACTCTTTACTGCGGCAATTCGGGCACTACTGCCCGTCTCGTACTTGGGATGTTGGCAGCGCACCCCTTCACGAGTCGGTTGAACGGCGACCGCTCTCTCAGGCGTCGACCGATGCGGAGAGTAACCGACCCGCTATCGAAAATGGGAGCGCAGATCGACGAGCAGGGGGGTGACGGACTACCCCTCACGATACGTGGAGGAAGGCTAAGGCGGATTCGCTACCAATCGCCAGTGGCGAGTGCCCAGGTCAAGAGTGCGTTGTTGTTTGCCGGGCTGTTCGGCGGCGTCGGCGTGTCGGTAACCGAACCGCACCGGTCCCGTGATCACACTGAACGGTTTCTCCGATACCTTGGGGCGCGGATTCGCGTGTCGGGAACGACCGTGTCGATTGCCGCGGGCGAGTTCCGACCGGAGGGGTTCGAGATCACCATCCCGGGCGACCCTTCGTCGGCCGCGTTTTTTGTTGCACTCGCCACGCTGGCTGACAAAGGCGAGCTCATCGTGCGAAACGTGGGCCTCAATCCCACCCGTGCCGGGTTCCTACGCGTGCTCGAGCGAATGGGGGGCAAGGTCAGTATCGAGAACCCACGGGACGTTGCCGGTGAGCCGGTTGCCGATCTCGTCGTCCGACCGTCCAGGTTGAGGGCCACGGTGGTGCACGCCGCCGAAGTACCGTCGCTCATCGACGAAATACCGGTGCTTGCGATTATCGCGGCGCGATCAGCGGGCGTCACCGAATTCCGTGGCGTAAGCGAACTGCGAGTCAAGGAAAGTGATCGGCTTGGTCTCATTGCGAGCAACCTCACACGCCTTGGATACGACGTGGCAGTGCTGGACGACACGCTGGCTGTCCAAGGCGACCCGGACCATGCTCCCATCGGAAGAGTGGCCACGGCGAGCGATCACCGATTGGTCATGGCATTCGGTGTCTTGGCTAAAACCGCTGGAGCGCGGATCGCCCTGTCGGAACGCTCATCGGCCGGTGTCAGCTATCCTGGCTTTTTCTCCGTGCTCCAAGGAGTTGTCTGCCCATGACACATGTCATCGCATTGGACGGTCCGGCTGGGTCGGGCAAGTCCACAACTGCCAAGGAGGTGGCTAGGCGGCTTGGAATTCCTCACGTCGAGAGCGGCGCGTTGTACCGTTCGTTGACCCTGGCCGCGTTGGACGGGGACGTCGAGTTCAACGGCCAAATGCTCGTGGCGCTGGCCAAATCCCTTCCGGTGCGGTTGACGCTGATCGAGATGGGTGTACGTCCCGAGGTTGCGGGGGCAGATGTGTCGGAGGCGATACGGGGAGCGCGCGTGACCGAGCGAGTGTCGGAACTCTCGGCCCTTCCGGAGGTTCGCGAATGGGTGAACGAACAAGTGCGGGACGCCGTGGCGCGACACCCGGGGGAGGCTGCCGTGCTGGACGGCCGGGACATTGGTACGGTGGTGTTTCCGGACGCCATAGTGAAATTCTTTCTCGTGGCGCGCCCGGAAGAGCGGGCCAGACGCCGGCTCCTTCAGACCGGGGAAACCCTTGACGCAGATCGGATTGCCGCGACGGTGGCCGACCTTGGGCGGCGGGACAAAGCTGACACATCGAGGGCGGTGGCTCCCCTCAAGCCGGCCCCAGATGCGATCATGCTGGATACCAGCGACCTCACCTTCGAGGACCAGGTCAACCTCGTTGTTGCGGAAGCTCGGAAAGCGTTCTCCTAGCTTGACATAGGGTATCTCCAGCTCTAGCCTTCAAGGCTTGGCACTCCCGGGTGGCCCGGGGGCGAACTGTCCTGTTTACCCTAACCGAGTTGTTGATAATTCCATGTCCGAGTCCGACGAGACTGCAAACACCGCAACCGCAACGCCTAGCACCGATCTCTTAGTTTTCCCTGTCCGGCAAGACCTCTACGACGAAAGCTATTCCGACGAAGAATACCAGTCGATGCTGGATCTCTACGACGGTACCCTCCAGAGCATCCAGGAAGGCGAGATCGTCAAGTCGAAGATCCTCCGCGTTACCGACAGCCACGTCATTCTCGACGTCGGGTTCAAGTCGGAAGGCGCCGTTCCGATAGAAGAGTTCAAGGATCTGTCCGCCGTTTCACCAGGCGACGAAGTGGAAGTACTCCTCGAGAACCTCGAGGACGAGCACGGGTCGGTGGTGCTGTCCAAGAAGAAGGCCGACTTCATGCGCGTGTGGGAGAAGATCCGGGAGGCCTACGAGAACGACCAGCCGGTCGAAGGGACTCTCCAGAAGAAGATCAAGGGTGGCGTGGTCGTCGACCTGATGGGTGTGGACGCGTTTCTCCCCGGTAGTCAGATCGCGCTTCGTCGCGTGCCGAACCTGGACGAATTGCTCGGGAAGTCCTACGAATTCAAGATCATCAAGTTGAATAAACGCCGGCGCAACATCGTCGTGTCGCGCCGGGTGATTCTCGAGGCGGATCGGGCCGAGAAGCGCGAATCGCTGATGACGGAGCTGGCCGTCGAACAGGTTCGCAAGGGTATCGTCAAGAACATCACCGATTTTGGTGCGTTCATCGACCTTGGCGGAGTAGACGGGTTGCTGCACATCACGGACATGTCGTGGGGCAGAGTTTCGCATCCGTCGGAAATGGTGACACTCGGCGAGGAGATCGAAATCAAGATTCTCGACATCGATTGGAACCGCGAGCGGATTTCTCTTGGACTCAAGCAGCTACAGTCGTACCCATGGGAAGACGTGCAGAAGAGGTACCCGGTGGGGGCACGGGTTCAGGGCAAGGTGGTCAGCATCACGAACTACGGAGCTTTCGTCGAGCTCGAGCCGGGCATCGAGGGGCTCGTGCACATCAGCGAGATGAGCTGGACCCGAAACGTTCGCCATCCGTCGAAAGTCGTGTCCATTGGTGAGACGATCGAAGCAGTGGTGCTAAAGGTAGATCCTGAAGACGAGAAGATCTCTCTTGGCATGAAGCAGACGGAGCAGGACCCGTGGGTCATGCTGCCGATGAAGTACCCGATTGGGACGCGTATCACCGGCAAGGTTCGGAACCTCACATCGTTCGGAGCCTTTGTCGAAATAGAACCGGGCATCGATGGGTTGATCCACATCTCGGACATGTCGTGGACGAAGCGCGTCCAGCATCCGTCGGAGGTCGTGAAGAAGAACGACGAGGTCGAAGTCTCCATACTCAGCATCGATCCCGCCAACAAGCGCATCTCTCTAGGTCTCAAGCAGGTCCAAGAGGACCCGTGGCTCAAGATCGCTGAAGACCATCCGGTTGGTATGGAAATGGAGGGCTCCATCGTTCGCTATCAGGAAAGTGGGGTAGTCGTCGATCTAGGTAACGACTTGGAAGGGATGGTGCCGCAGTCACAGCTCCCATTGGCCGAAGGGAAGTCCGTCGAAGACGAGACGCAGCTTGGTCAACAGGTCGCGTTAAAGGTGCTCGAAGTCGATCCCATCCATCACCGCATCGTGCTGGCGGCAACCGATTTCCTCGAGATTCCGGAGGGCTTTGTTCCACCGACACCGTTGGTGTACGACGACGACGAGTCGAGCGAGACCGACCCGGCCCAAGAAGTCAAAGCCGAAGCTGCGGCTGAAGAATCCGCTGACGAACCGGAAGCTCCGGCTGATGAAGCTGCTGACGAACCGAAAGCAGCTGCTGAAGAAGTTGCGGACGAGCCGAAAGCCGCAGCTGAAGAAGTTGCTGACGAGCCGACGGCTCCCGCCGAGGAAGAGAAGCCTGCGGAGTAACGAAGCCGCCAATCCGGCACACTCGTGAGTCACCAGGAAAAGATCGATCGGCTTCACCGCCTCCGTGCTGAATCAGAGCAGGGGGGCGGTGCTGCGCGTATCAAGGCGCAGCACGAAAAGGGCAAGCTCACGGCGCGCGAGCGTCTGGACCTACTCCTCGATCCGGATTCCTTTGTGGAACTCGATCGTTTTGCAACGCATCGGTCGACGGATTTTGGTCTCGCCGACAAGAAGGTGTTGGGAGACGGAGTGGTTACCGGATATGGCCGGATCGATGGGCGCATCGTGTACGTCTATTCGCAGGACTTCACCGTATTCGGCGGCTCGCTCGCTGAGGCGCATGCTGAAAAGATCTGCAAGGTGATGGACCTTGCCGTGCAGAACGGACGGCCGATAATCGGGCTCAACGATTCCGGCGGGGCCAGAATCCAGGAGGGAGTCGTCTCTCTCGGCGGGTACGCCGATCTCTTCTTTCGCAACACGCGGGCGTCCGGCGTCGTACCGCAAATCAGCGCCATACTCGGTCCGTGTGCCGGTGGCGCAGTCTACAGTCCTGCCATCACCGACTTCGTTTTCATGGTGCGGGGCATCTCGTTCATGTTCGTTACGGGTCCGAATGTAGTGAAGACGGTCACGCATGAGGACGTAACGACGGAGCAGTTGGGTGGGGCTGACACTCATGCGTCGGTATCCGGAGTGGCGCATTTCGCCATGGACTCGGAACCCGAATGCATGATGGGTATTCGGAAGGTCTTGAGTTTTATTCCGGCGAACAACATGGACGACCCGCCTTTTGTAGAGGCGACGGATCCCGCGGATCGACGCGACGAAGAGCTGCTGACAATCGTGCCCGAGAATCCCAATAAGCCTTATGACATGCGTGATGTCATTGGCCGTGTCGTGGACGATGGTGAGTTGTTCGAGATACATCGCGATTTTGGCACCAACCTGATGGTGGGGTTCGCGAGGTTGGGGGGACACCCAGTTGGGGTTGTCGCAAACCAGCCGGCGGTACTGGCGGGTGTGCTGGATACCAAGGCCTCGATGAAAGGCGCGCGCTTCATCCGTTTCTGCGATGCATTCAACATTCCGCTGGTGACGTTCGAAGATGTTCCCGGGTTTCTTCCGGGAGTCGACCAGGAGCATGGCGGCATCATCAAGGAGGGTGCGAAGCTCCTCTTCTCATATGCAGAAGCGACCGTGCCGAAGCTGACGGTCATCACGCGAAAGGCCTACGGCGGTGCCTACGACGTGATGAGTTCGAAACACATCGGGGGCGATTACAACGTCGGGTGGCCGGGTGCGGAGATCGCAGTGATGGGTCCCAAGGGAGCGGCCGAGATCCTCTTTAAGCGGGAGGTGGCCGAAGCCGACGATCCCGATGCCAAGCTCGACGACCTGGTAATGGAATACCGGGAGAAGTTCGCTCACCCATACCTCGCCGCTGCGCGCGGATACCTGGATGATGTCATAGATCCGCGGGAAACACGGCCGCGTCTCATT
>JBDHLU010000060.1:0-19207 GCA_039656555.1 Gemmatimonadota bacterium
ATGCGGGAGGGCCAGGTCGTCTTCACGTATTTCCATTTTGCGGCGAGTGAACCGCTGACGAACGCGGTAATGGGCTCGGGGATTGTTGCGATCGCTTACGAAACGGTCGAACTCCCGTCGCGGGAGCTACCACTCCTCACTCCCATGAGCGAGGTCGCTGGGCGCATGGCAGTACAGGAAGGGGCCAAGTACCTCGAGAGGTTCTACGGTGGGCGTGGGATGCTGTTAGGGGGCGTGCCAGGAGTAGCACCTGCCGAAGTAGTCATTCTTGGTGGTGGTGTCGTCGGGACGAACTCCGCGAAAATGGCATCCGGCCTTGGTGCCCGCGTGACTATCCTCGACGTGTCACTCGAACGCCTTCGTTATCTGTCCGACGTCATGCCGGCAAACGTAGACCTCGTCTACTCTGACGCGCACACGCTCCGGGATAGTCTAGAGCGGGCTGATCTCTTGATCGGTGCAGTGTTGGTGACCGGCGCTAAAGCGCCGAAGCTCGTTCGACGAGAGGATCTCAAGATCATGAAACCGGGCGCGGTCATCGTAGATGTGGCGGTGGATCAGGGGGGGTGCGTTGAAACCATCAAGCCGACGACACACGACAACCCTACCTACATTATCGACGACGTTGTGCACTACGCAGTCGCGAACATGCCTGGCGGTGTGCCGCGGACCTCGACCTTGGCTCTCACCAACGCCACGTTCCCGTACGCGCGGCGATTGGCTCGTGCCGGCTGGAAAAAGGCGTGCGGCGACGACCACTCGTTGTTCCTTGGCTTGAACGTGGTCGAGGGGAGGGTTGTGTACCCAGGGGTTGCCGACGCGTTCGGAATGGAATTGCACGACGCGGATGGGCTTGTCTAGGCGGGGCACGCCCTACGCTAAGTCCACATCTTGTCATAACTTAACTGGTCTTGTATGTTAAAGCGCTTTAGCCGCCCGGGGCGGTTTTTCGTGTCCTGTGCCTACCCTTAGAAGCCTCACAATCGAAAGCCCATGCGTTGGCCTAAGTTCAGCCTAGGTGGTCTGCTGCCGGCGAACGAGATCGCGGTGGATCTCGGCACGTCTAACACCCTCATCTATGTGCGAGGCTCGGGCATCGTGCTGAACGAGCCGTCCGTCGTAGCGATCGAGAAAGCCTCGGGGAAGGTCAAGGGGATTGGGCTCGAAGCAAAACGGATGCTGGGACGAACCCCCGAAGCGATTCTCGCCGTCCGCCCGCTCAAGGACGGGGTGATCGCCGATTTCGACGTAACTGAAAAGATGCTCCGTTACTTCCTGTCGTCGATCATCCAGCAGCATTTTTTTCGTGTCAAACCACGTGTGATCATTTGCGTACCCAGCGGAATTACCGAAGTCGAGAAACGTGCGGTGCGGGACTCGGCACATTCCGCCGGCGCGAAAGAAGTGTACATGGTGGCCGAACCCATGGCGGCGGCGATTGGCGTTGGGCTGCCGGTAGAAACACCGACAGGCAACATGGTGATCGATATCGGCGGCGGGACGACCGAGATCGCAGTGATCGCCTTATCTGGAATCGTGAGCGATACCTCGATCCGGACGGGCGGCGACGAAATGGATCAGTCGATCGTCCAATTCATGCGGAAGAACTACAACCTCTTGATCGGCGAGCCCACGGCTGAGGCGATCAAAATGCAGATCGGTTCGGCAGTTCCTATGGGCGGGGAGGACGCCGAATTCGAAGCCAAGGGACGCGATCTGGTTTCGGGGATCCCGAAGGTCGTTCGGGTGCATTCGAGCGAGATCCGCGAAGCCATGCAGGAGCCGATTCAGCAGATTGTCGATGCGGTGAGGCGTGCACTCGAGATCACGCCTCCAGAGTTGGCGAGCGATATCGTCGACCGAGGCATCGTGATGGCTGGTGGCGGGTCACTCATCAAAGGGCTGGATGTGGCCCTCTCCCAAGAGACGTCCCTGCCCGTCCGTGTCGACGAAGACCCACTCACCTGTGTCGTGCGTGGGACCGGCCGAATCCTCGAGGACCCGGAGAAGTACCGGAACGTTTTGAGTACCTAACCGGTGCAACTGTCGTCCGACCGCCTGGCTTCGCGTCGCGACACGTTGGCCTTCGTCATTTGCATCATTTTGGCCATCGCGGCGAGGATGGCGCCATCTGACGTCCAACAATCCCTTGGGACCACGATTCGATCGACGGTTGTGGCGCCATTCCTCTCGCTCGAGGAACAGATCCTCTCGATCAAGGAGGCACGGGTACACCTGGCGCGTGTCGTGGCCGAACGCGACTCCGCGGTCGTACAGGCCTTCACTGCACGGGCCCTGTCACGGGAAAACGAAAACCTGCGGAGCCTGGCGGGGCTTTCGAGTCGGCTTCCGATGAACCACGTCACGGCCGAGGTGCTGAATCAAGCCGGTCGAACCGAGGGATTGACGTTTCTCTTGTCCAAGGGCCGAGATGACGGCGTGGTTCCCCGGGCTCCGGTGGTAACGCCGGAGGGGTTGTTAGGGGTCGTGCAGACCGTGGACGCATCGACTTCGATTGCGATCGGGTGGCCGCATCCCGACTTCCGCGTGAGCGCCAGAGCTGAAGACCAATCGATTTTTGGCATCGTGGCACCCCATGGGTCGGATGGTCTGAACACGATGGTATTGGTCTTCAGCGGTGTGCCGTATGGAGAAGAAGTCCCGCCGGGGACCATGATCTACACATCCGGACTTGGCGGTTCAGCCGGCGTCTACCCTTCGGGTGTACCGATTGGAGTTGTGCTCTCCGTGGACGATGAGCAGGAGGGTTGGTCGACCACGTATGCGGTGCGACCAGCTGTTCATCCTGGATCGGTGTCGCACGTCATTGTCCTCCTTGGTGCCAGCATCGGATTGGATTCGTTATTCGTGGCGCTAACACCATGAGTCGACAAGGCCCGCGGTATGCGCTGATCTCCATACTGCTGTTGCTCACCACGCTGCACTTTGTAGTTCCGGGGTTGGTGGGAGACGCACGCTTTACTCCGGATTTTCTGCTATTGGCGTTGCTGGTCTATGCGATCCGCGCCCGGCCCGGAGAGGCGGCAATAGCCGGTTTTACCGTTGGTCTGGTTGCCGATTCGCTCACTCCGGCAGCGTTCGGGGCAGGGGCACTTGCGTACACGGCAGTGGCGTATCTCGCGGCGTGGGGGAAGGCGGTATTCTTCGCCGAGAGCTTATTTGTCAATCTCGGATTCATCCTTGTTGGCGTCTGGATACGAGACCTGTTGGTCCTGCTCGTGGGTCGTCCCGTCGACGATGCGGTTCTTATGTGGCAACTCGTATTTTGGTCGCCGGTCAAGGCGCTGGTCACGGCGGCTGCCGGCGCCATCACGCTGCTGGTGTTCCGACGCACGCTCAAGGTGAGGATCGGCGAATGAACTGGCAGAACACTCACGAGATCAATCGGCGGGCCGCAGTCAGCCAATGGGTGGTTGCCCTCGTGTTCGGTATCCTGACCTTGGCGTTTTTCCGCGTGCAGATCCTGAGTTCGGAGCGTTACCATCTTCAGTCCAACGAGAATCGGCTGCGGCAGGTGCCCTTGCCGTCGCCACGGGGCATCATCACCGATCGCAACGGTGTCGTGCTGGCTGAGAATCTTCCAGGGTATTCGGTGTCACTGCACGCACCGCATGTTGATTCGCTCGTGGCGATCCTACAACGACTGCAACCGATTCTCGACCTCGATTCGGCCGAGATATCGGCTGTGTTGGCACGCTATACCCGCGCTCCTTCCGAACCGGCGATGATTTGGCGGGATGCCACGTTTGCCACGGTATCGGCGTTGGAGGAACAACGGGCATGGAATCCCGGACTGGTCGTCCAAAGTGAGCCGAAACGCCGCTATCCGTTTGCGGATACGGTCGCGCACATCATCGGCTACGTGTCCGAAATCACCATGGACGAACTGCAATCAAACGCTGTCCCAAGCGCCAGGGGCGGTGTCTTGGTGGGTCGGGTAGGGCTCGAGCAACAATATGACCTCGTGCTCCGCGGAGACGACGGATACGAGTTCATCGAGCACGACGCGTTGGGCCGGACGGTTCGGGTGGCCAGCGACGTGCGGACGCTGGAACCAGTCCCCGGCGATTCCATCCGAACGACAATAGACATCGAACTGCAACGGTACATCGTACAGCAGTTTCCGGCTGGAGCACGGGGTGCAGTAGTAGCGATGGACCCGAGGGACGGACAAGTGCTCGCCTTATACTCGGCGCCATCCTATGACCCGAACGTGTTCGTGAGTGGCGTCAAGCCCGAAGCTCTCCAACAACTCCTGTCCGACGCCGATGAACCGCTCTACAACCGCGCTATTCAGGGGCTCTACCCGCCCGCTTCACCGTGGAAACTCGCCCTCGCTACGATGGCCTTGAACCGAGGCATCGTCACGATGGACCAGCGCATGACCATTCCCTGCACTGGGGGGATGCAGTACTACACCCGGTATTTTCGTTGTTGGAGCATTGGGGGACACGGTGACCTCAACCTTGCCGAAGCCATCCACCAATCGTGTGACGTGTACTTCTACCAACTCGGTCTCAAGCTTAGTCTGCAAGGCATGCTGCACGATGCCCCCGGTTTGGGCTTGACCACGGCAACGGGCATCGACCTACCGAACGAAGTCGTCTCGATCTTTCCGCCATCGACAGAATACTACAATCGTCGCTACGGCCCTCGCGGATGGACAAACGCGGTCACGCTGAATCTCGCCATCGGGCAGGGAGAGAACGCGCAGACCGTTGTCAACATGACGAGGTTTTTTGGAGCCTTGGCAAACGATAGCGGGATTGCACAGACCCCGTTTCTCGTAATGAACCAACCCCGGGAAACGAGCCAGCTCGTGGCCTTGGGACTGGCACCGCATTCGCTCGCGGCCCTGCGTCAAGCCCTCCTCGGGGTGGTCGAACAGGGGACGGCTACACTCGCGCAAATCGCTGACCTCAAGATCGCAGGGAAAACAGGCACCGCGCAGAATCCTCATGGTGACGACCACGGGTGGTTCATTGGGTTTGCACCGTACGACTCACCGCAGCTCGTAGTTGGAGCCATCGTCGAGTTCGCTGAGCATGGCACGGCGGTGGCGCCGATGGTAACGAGAATACTTGCCCATCACCTGCAGGGTGTGAACGCGCCCGAGATCGTTGGGACCGAATTCGACATGCCATCGGATTCTGCACCGGAATCCGTACCGTTACTCCCGGATACCGGATTTCTCAACAACAGGCGCGATGGCTAAGGCTGCCGGGCTCGACTACGGCCTGTTAGCGGTCGTTGTTGCTCTGCTGACCGCGGGGCTTCTCACCTTGTACTCGGCCGGTCAGACCGAAGTCCCGACCGTGGCAGCCGAGATTTGGAAACGTCAACTCATGTGGCTCGGCATCGGGACCGGAATCGCGATTCTCGTGTTCCGTGTGTCGCCACGGCTGCTCGAATGGGTTGCCCCAACGGTTTATGGTGCGGCACTCGTGATGCTCGTCCTGACACTTATTGTTGGGACCGGCGCGGGAACCGCTGCCAGTACCAAATCATGGTTGGCTATAGGCGGGATCCGCATAGGTCAGCCGGCAGAGCTCGCCAAGATCGGCACCATCTTGATGTTGGCGCGTCATCTCGCGGCGCGGCGACGGCCGCCACTCAACATGGTCGATTTCATCCCGGCGTTGTTGATCGTGGGCCTCCCGTTGGGCTTGGTCGGATTGCAGCCAGATTTGGGGAGCGCAGCCGTGTTTTTGGGAATCTTGTTCTCGATGCTCTTCTGGGCCGGTCCCAACCCGTGGCTCTTGCTCCTTCTGGCCTCTCCGTTGTTCAGCCTGTTGCTGGCGTTTTCTACGGTCAGCTGGGGCGTGTGGATCGTTGCGCTGACGATTCTGCTCCTCTGGATTCGCCCCTTTGTTTTCGAAGGGTTGACGGTATGGATGACCAATGTGGCGATGGGGGTCATGGCGTTGGAACTTTGGAAGGGATTGGCGCCCTACCAGCAGAACCGGCTGTTGTCGTTCTTGAATCCAGAAATAGATCCCCGGGCCACGGGGTGGCACATCATTCAGTCCAAGGTGGCTATAGGATCGGGTGGGCTGCTGGGGAAGGGGTTTACCGAGGGCACGCAGAAACGCCTCGCCTTCTTGCCCGAACAACACACGGACTTCGTGTTCTCCGTGGTTGGGGAGGAGCTTGGCTTCGTTGGTGTGCTGGTATGCCTCATGCTCTTCATGTTCCTACTCCTCGCTCTCATTCGGATCGCCCGCAAGGCACCGGATTCATTCTCATCGCTTGTGGCGGCGGGCATTGGCGGGTTGTTACTCACCCACCTCGTCGTCAACCTCGGCATGACCGTGGGCATCATGCCCATTATGGGTATTCCCCTTCCGTTCTTCTCATACGGTGGATCGTTCCTGCTGACGTGTATCGTAGCGATTGCCTTGGCCTTGCGCGTATCGTGGGACTCGCGCCGGTCGGGGTACGTGTTGGGATAGGGTGGCGACGACCCATAGCCGATGCTTCCCTCCGTAGCGACGGGGTCCCGGCCAGGCTAAGTTTTCCCTCATGCGACACTATCGAATATTGACCGTCGGCGATCGGCTCCTCTCTTGATGGCCTGGTTTCGCAAGGATCGTCGTCCGCGTCGTGCAACTCGAGAGAAGCTCGAAATCCCGCCTGATGCGTGGGACAAATGTGAAGACTGTGGGCACGTCGATATCACTGAAAAATTCGAGCGCGCCTGCCAAGTGTGTCCAGAGTGCGGGTACCATCGCCGGTTGCTGGCCGAAGGGTATATCGACCTTCTGACGGATCAGGGCTCGTTTTCGCCCCTGTTTACCAGTCTGCAATCCGTGGACGCGTTGGAGTTTGAGGGCTACACCGACCGGCTCATCCGGTCGAGACGCAAAGCGGGGAAGGAAGACGCGATGCTGGCCGGACATGCTACGATCACGGATGTGGCGATCCAACTCGGCGTGATGAACTTCACGTTCATGGGTGGATCGATGGGGTCCGTGGTTGGCGAGAAGGTCACTCGACTCGCCGAACGTGCGCTCGACGAAGAAACTCCTCTCGTGCTGGTCTCGGCATCTGGCGGAGCCCGCATGCAAGAGGGTGTGTTGAGTCTCATGCAAATGGCCAAGACGTCTACGGTCATGGCGCGATTGCGACGCGCCGGGTTGCCGTACGTGTCGGTTCTCACTAACCCGACAACAGGTGGGGTCACCGCCTCCTATGCCATGCAGGGTGACATCAACATTGCAGAGCCGGGCGCGCTAGTAGGCTTCGCCGGCCCTCGTGTCATTCAACAGACCATCCGGCAAGATCTTCCAAAGGGATTCCAAACATCAGAATTCCTACTGGAGCACGGCATGGTCGATTGCGTGGTCGAACGGGGCAAACTGCGTGAAACGCTTGCAACGCTCTTGCGCATGATGCTCGGTGCGGAACCATTCGAGGCCGTGGAGGCGGCGAGCTGAGTTTCGACTTCGAGCAGGTCGTTAAATCCCTAACATCTCGCACAGCCGGTGGCCGGAAGTGGTCGCTCGGCCCGACGCGGGCCTTGCTCGATCACCTGGGTCATCCAGAACAGCTGTTCCCGTCGATCCACATTGGTGGAACCAACGGAAAGGGTTCGGTCTCGACCTTCGTGTACCAGGCCTTGAGTGCGGCAGGGTACCGAGTAGGATTGTACACCTCACCGCACCTCGTTGACATCCGTGAGCGGATGATCGTCGCCAATCGGCCAATCAACCGGGAAGCGTTCGCTCATTGGGCCGCGCACTTGGCACCGGTTGTGGAGGCGGAGAACGCCAGCTTTTTCGAAACGACGACCGCCATCGCGCTCGCGGACTTCGCGGCCCGCCAGGTTGACGTGGCGGTCATCGAGGTCGGGCTCGGGGGTAGGCTCGACGCGACCAACGTGCTCGAGCCCTTGGTAAGTGGGGTGACGTCCATCGCCCTCGAACATGCCGAGTACCTCGGTGACTCTCTCGAACAGATTGCCAAAGAGAAGGCCGGGATTGCCAAGGCAGGGGTACCCTTTGTGATTGGAGAAGCGGATCCCGCGGTTGTGGACATCCTGGTCCGCGCGGCGAATCGAGCGCGGGCGAAACCCGTCGTAGTCCCGCCCGACGAGCTGTGGGAAGACGAGTTGGCGCTAGTCGGAGCGCATCAAAGACGTAATGCGGCTGTCGCCCGCACCATCCTGGCGGAACTCCCGGCCCACCTCGTTCCCAACGTGGCCTTAGTAGCTCATGCCTTTGAGCGGGTCAAGATGCCAGGGCGTGGGGACAAACGGGGCAAATGGATCTTCGACGTAGCCCACAACCCGGAGTCGATCAACGCCTTGGTAGCGTTGCTGCCCGACCTTGCCCCTAGGCGCCCCGTGCACGCCGTTGTTTGCTTCTTGGGAGACAAGGACTGGGAAGGCTCCCTGGCGCTGCTCCGCCCGGTCGTAGACCGCGTGTGGCTCACCCACGCACCGAGCGCCCCGGAAGACCGGCGTTGGGCTTTGGACTATGTCGCCGCCCGCGTTGGCGATTGGGCGGTCTCGGAACCGGACATCGGTCGGGCGTTGAGAGCTGCGGAGACTGGGGCGGGTACCGTTTTGGTGACGGGCTCGTTTCACACAGTTGGTGACGTGATGGCGCGCTTGCCCGGATTCCGGCCGCTCGGGTAGATTGCGCCGATGGCAATGCAGGCTCTTCCCGGGTTCCGCGATTTCTACCCCGACGAAACTGCGCTCAGAAACCAGATCTTCGCTGCGTGGCGTACCGTAGCGGCGCGGTACGGGTTCGTCGAATACGATGGCCCTCCGCTCGAGCCGCTCGAACTCTACACAGCAAAAAGTGGCGAGGAAGTCGTCGGGCAGCTCTACGCCTTTGAGGACAAGGGCGGGCGCAAGGTCGCGTTGCGCCCGGAAATGACGCCAACGCTGGCGCGTATGGTTGCCACGCAAGCGGCGGCACTCAAGAAACCGATTCGTTGGTTCTCGGTGCCGCAATTGTTTAGATACGAGCGGCAACAGCGTGGTCGGCTGCGAGAGCACTTCCAGCTCAACATGGATCTCATTGGCGAGGCCGGGCCGCTTGCCGACGCCGAAATCATCGCTGCTGCCATCGATGTGATGCGAGTGCTCGGGTTGGGTCCGGATGACGTGCGAGCTCGTGTCTCGGATAGGCGCGTCATTCACGCGTTGCTCCTGGCCAAAGGGCTCGACGAGTCTCGAATCACGGCCTCGTATCAGCAAATCGACAAGATCGGGCGCGATCCCAGTGAGGTCCTTGTCGAGCGACTGACCAAAGAACTGGGAGACAAGAGCCTTGCGGCACAGGTGCTCGCGCTTGGCGAAATCAGAAGCCGTGACAGGCTGACGGAGGCGTTGGCGGCTATAGATAACGGTGACGAAATCGGGCGCTCCTTCTTGCAGTGCGTCGATCATCTTTATGCGATGGGGTTCGGAGATTTCGTTGACGTCGACCTGTCGATCGTGAGGGGATTGGACTACTACACGGGGATCGTGTTTGAGTTGTTCGACGCGAAGGGAGAGCTTCGTGCGATCTGCGGCGGCGGTCGTTATGACAATCTTCTGAATGCGATTGGTGGTACGGACCTACCGGCGGCCGGGTTCGGGATGGGAGACGTCGTATTGGGTGAACTCGTCAAGGCGCGTGGCACCGTCGAAGCAGCCAGTCCGATCGATGCGTTCCTGGTTGCCGTGAGTGGAGCGGATATCCCTTTTGTGCTCGACCTGGCTCATCAACTTCGTGATGCCAATGTGGGTGTGGAATTCAGCCTCAAGGTTCAGCCGGTTGGCAAACAACTCAAGCTTGCGGCAGCTCGTGGGGCCACCCATGCGATTATCATTGGGCCCGATGAGCGCAACAAGAACGAGGCCGTCATTCGCGATCTGAGTAGCGGGGGCGAACGGCGCGTAGCCGTCAACCGACTAATAATGAATAGTCAAAAGGAACTGCATGGCGGATAACAAGAAGATCACGACGCGGTCCGATGATTTCGCCCAATGGTATAACGACGTCATAATGCGGGCGGAACTGGCGGACTACTCGCCGGTTCGAGGCTGCATGGTGATTCGTCCGCGAGGTTACGGCATCTGGGAACTCATGCAGGGCGCGTTGGACCGCATGTTCAAGGCTACCGGCCACCAGAACGCGTACTTCCCGCTGCTCATACCTGAGAGCTTCATTGCCAAAGAGGCACAGCATGTCGAGGGGTTCAGTCCACAGGTGGCGGTCGTCACTCGCGCCGGTGGCAAGGAACTCGAAGAGCCACTCGTCATCCGTCCCACGTCAGAGACGATCATCTACAGCATGTTGTCCAAGTGGATACAGAGCTACCGTGATCTTCCCGTCCTCTTGAATCAATGGGCCAACATTGTTCGGTGGGAAATGCGGACACGTTTGTTCCTCCGGACCACGGAGTTTCTCTGGCAGGAGGGGCACACCGCGCACGCGACAGCGGAAGAGGCCGAGGCGGAAACCCTTAGGATGCTCGGTATTTACCGCCAGTTCATGGAAGAGTGGATGGCCATGCCGGTCATCACGGGTGAGAAGACAGCGAGCGAACGGTTCGCCGGTGCCGTCGCAACGTATGCGTGCGAGGCCATGATGCAAGACAATAAGGCCCTCCAAGCCGGCACATCACACTTTTTGGGTCAGAACTTCGCGCACGCTTTCGACACCAAGTTCCAGACAGAAGACGGCAAGTTGGAGCACGTGTGGAGCACGTCGTGGGGTGTATCGACGCGACTCATCGGTGGTTTGATCATGACTCACAGCGATGATGTCGGGTTGGTGTGTCCGCCGCGACTTGCGCCGACCCAGGTCATCATCGTCCCGATCTGGAAGAACGACGAGCAGAAATCCTTAGTGACCAAAGTGGGCGAGCAGATTCGCACGAGACTCGACGACGTAGGTGTTCGCGTTGACATCGATCTGCGAGACGGCATGAAGCCGGGGGCAAAGTACTTCGAGTGGGAGGCCCGCGGGGTACCGCTGCGCCTCGAGGTGGGGCCACGAGACGTCGAGGGCGAACAAACCATGGTCGCGCGACGGACGGGCGGGAAGGAGCCGATCAAACTCGCCAATCTCGAAGACGCGGTCCAAACAGCGCTCGTCGAGATGCAGGCGTCGCTATTTGCAGCGGCATGCGACCGACGTGAAGCACGATCCGTTCGGGAGATCAGTAAGGCGGGTCTCATCGACCTCATGGCGGGTGACGGTGGCTTCGCGTTCGGGGGATACTGCGGCGATCAGGAATGCGAGGCCGCCATTCAACAGGAAACGAAGGCTACCGTCCGTATACTGCCGGATGAAGAATACCGGTCTGAACGGACCCCCGAAACCTGTGTTTGGTGTGGCAAGCCGTCGATTGCGGAAGCTGTGTGGGCCAAGGGATACTAGTAGCCATCGCGAGCGGGGTTGGGACGCCGACCTATGTCTACGATGCAGGTGCCATACGTGTCCAATACGCGCGTCTCTCCAGTGCGTTCCAGCATCTGCCTCACCGGATCCATTACTCGGTCAAGGCAAATTCCAACCTTGGAGTTCTCAGTGTGCTTAAAGGGCTCGGGGCCGGTGTCGATATTGTCTCGGGGGGAGAGTTGTATCGCGCCATGCGCGCGGGGTTCACGCCATCAGCTGTGGTGTTCAGTGGTGTAGGGAAATCGGTGCCTGAGCTGTCAGAGGCCATTCGTGTTGGAGTGGGTCTTATCAACATAGAGTCCCGCGCGGAACTCGACGTCCTAACACGCCTCGCAAGCGAAGTAAGCGAACCTATTGAGCTCGGAATCCGCATCAATCCAGATGTCACAGTGGATACGCACCCATACACGCGTACCGGGACAAAAGGCATGAAATTCGGAGTTTCTGCCGATGACGTCATCGAGATTGCTCGTACCATCAAGGCGCAACCGCATTTGAAGTTGACGGGTGTTGGTGTCCACATTGGGTCGCAGATTCGTGATGCGGACAGTTTTCGTGAAGCTGCTGGGCGGCTTCGTGAAGTTGTCTATCAGCTTCGGGGTGTCGGCGTGGAGATCCGGCGTGTGGATGTGGGTGGGGGACTCGGAATCCGGTATCGGTATGAGGAGGTGCTGTCTCCAGAAGAATACGCCGATGCGTTGTCGCCCCTTGCGGATCTGGATGTAGAACTTGTACTGGAGCCGGGCCGCTTCCTCGTCGGCAACGCCGGAGTGCTGCTGACTACCTGTATCTACATGAAGCGATCCGGCGGCCGAGTGTTTACGATTGTGGATGGGGGGATGAACGATCTCGTACGTCCGAGTTGGTACCAGGCGGAGCACGAGATCACGGTCGTTTCCACTCCGGAGCCCAGTGCCAACACGGAGACGGTGGATGTGGTTGGCCCCTTGTGCGAGGCTGGTGATTTTTTGGGGCTCGAGCGCGAGTTGACTGGAGTCCACGCCGGTGCTGTGCTCGCCGTGCATGGTGCCGGCGCCTATGGCTTCGCAATGAGTTCCAACTACAATTCACGCCCCAGGGCAGCCGAGGTAGTCATAGATGGAGACCGGTGGGCAGTCACGCGGGACCGCGAAACGATGACTGATTTGGTTCGAGGCGAGCGATCGCTGGAAGATGTTCATGATGCCGATTGGTTCGGATCTCGGGGCGGTGCCGTGTGACAACACTTGCCAACGGTATTCTGATCATTGACTACGGTTCGCAGTTCACGCAACTCATCGCGCGGCGAGTTCGTGAAGCGCACGTCTACAGCGAAATCCATCCTGCTCCTGTGGATGCCGACGAGATTCGGGCGATGGCGCCAAAGGGTATTATTCTCTCGGGCGGCCCTCGCTCGGTGTACGAAGACGACGCACCTCAGCTCGATGCGGCGGTCGTCGGACTTGGCATCCCGATACTCGGTGTGTGCTACGGGATGTATCTGACCGCGGTCGCTGCCGGTGCTCGGGTCGAAGCAACAGGGAAACGTGAGTACGGCCGTGCGGAGATCTCCATCGAGAACTCCGACACGTTGTTTGCCGGGTTCGATTTGGGCGAACGGACGCAGGTGTGGATGAGTCATGGCGATCGCGTCTCCGACTTACCAGATGCGGTGATCCACCTGGCCTCCACCGAAAACGCTCCGCTGGCAGCCTTTGCGTACCCGGAGCTGAATCTGTATGGAGTACAGTTCCATCCTGAGGTGCACCACACTCCCCGAGGCAGCGAGATCATCGCGAATTTCGTGTTCCGGATTTGCAAGTGCGATCCCGATTGGACCGCCGGGCATTTCATCGCCGAACATGTGGAATTGGTAAAGGAACGTGTTGGCGATCGTCGGGTGATTTGTGGGCTCTCGGGTGGCGTCGACTCGGCAGTGGCAGCGGCGCTGGTCCATCAGGCTCTCGGGGATCGGTTGACCTGCATTTTGGTGGATCACGGTTTGTTGCGGATGCACGAGCGGGACCAAGTCGAACGTGTGTTCCGGTCACATTTGGGAATCGAACTCATCGTCGTCGATGCAGCGCAACAATTTCTGGAGCGGTTGGCCGGGGTCGAGGATCCCGAAGAAAAGCGGCGCATTATTGGTCACGCGTTTATCGACGTCTTTGAGGACGCGGCCGCAAAGGTCGGAGACGATGTCGGTTTCCTGGTGCAGGGGACATTGTATCCTGATGTAATCGAATCTGTTTCGCCCAAAGGGGGTGCTTCGGCCACCATCAAAACTCACCACAATGTCGGTGGGTTGCGGCCGGACCTCCCGTTCGAGTTGATCGAACCGTTACGAGAACTCTTCAAAGACGAGGTACGACAGGTCGGTCGGGAACTGGGACTCCCGGAAGAGATGGTCGGTAGGCATCCATTTCCAGGGCCGGGCTTAGCGATCCGTATCCTCGGGCCGGTAAGTGAGGAACGGTTGGCCGTCTTGCGGCAGGCGGACGCAATCTACCTCGATGAGATTCGCGAGTCCGGTCTCTATGACGACATTTGGCAGGCGTTCGCCGTGCTCTTACCGGTGCATGCCGTCGGTGTGATGGGAGACGCGCGGACATACGAGAATGTGGTGGCGCTCCGAGCCGTTACCAGCGTGGACGGCATGACGGCAGATTGGTTCCCATTTCCCTCCGAGGTTATCGGACGGATCGCCAACCGCATCATCAATGAGGTGTCGGGGGTGAATCGGGTGGTGTACGATGTGAGTTCGAAGCCTCCGGCCACTATCGAGTGGGAGTAGCGCTTCCCTACACGCCCTTCTCGGACAACAACTCTAGGAATTCATCCGCCGTCTTGAGGCCGCGCAGTCGTTCGGGCACATCCGGTTCTTTCGCAAACTGCGCGATTTTTCCAAGTACGGGCAGGTACTGATTGGACACTTCGAGCGGGGGGGCCACGATCAGGAAGAAGTCGTACACCGGCTTGTCGTCAATTGCCTTGAAATCGATGCCATCGGGCCGGCGTCCGAAGGCCACCCTCAACCGATTGACCACGAGCGACCGAGCGTGTGGTATGGCAATGCCACGGCCAATGCCGGTCGAACCGAGGTTCTCCCGCCGCTTCAACATCTTGAAAAGCATTTCATCGGACTTCTCGTCGAGCTTGAGGAGCGCTATGAGCTCCTGCAGAATGACGTCCTTACTGTCTCCGGTGAGGTTCAGACCGATCGCTTCTGCTGCAAAGAATTCTCTGAGACCCATTGCACCCAATCATCTCGGTGTGGCCGGAAGGTTATCGGTGCCCGGCATCACTGTCAATCGGTCGGTTGATTGCCGTTCCAGGGTCCGTTAAGTTCGCCTCATGCCATCGTTTCCATTTCCTGTGGCGCACCGGGTCCCGCTGTTTTTGGCGCCCATGGCGGGCGTTTCGGAGCCACCCTTCCGCCGCATTTGCCGAAGGTTCGGCGCGGACGTCGTCGTGTCGGAGTTTTTGTCCTCCGAAGGACTTCGCCGCGGCATCCGTTCCGTGCACGACGGGGCGTATTTTACGGCGGAGGAACGCCCCCTCGGCATACAGATCTATGGATCCGATCCCGAGACGATGGCGGAGGCGGCGCGGTTGATTTCGGAATACTACGCGCCGGACTTCGTTGACATCAACCTTGGTTGCCCGGTCAAGAAGGTCGTGAAGCGAAACGGAGGGTCTGGTTGCCTCAAAGACCTGGGGCTGGTCCGGCGGATCATCGTGGCCGTGCGCGGTGCCACGCACCTTCCCGTCACGGTCAAAATCCGCAGCGGTTGGAATGAGGCCACGCGTGATCCGGTCGAGATCGCTCTGCGATGCCAGGATGCCGGTGTGGAGGTCTTGACTCTTCATCCGCGAACGCGAACACAGATGTACAAGGGTGACGCGCAATGGCACGAAATTGCCGCCGTCAAGGATGCCCTCGAGATCCCTGTGATCGGGAACGGCGATATCAAGACCGTGGACGACGCCCTCCGTATGCGAAAGGAAACCAACTGCGACGGACTCATGATCGCACGAGGATCTTTCGGCAATCCATGGCTTTTCCAGAGGATCCGTGATGCAATCGAAGGTCGCGAGCCACGCCCCCAACCCACACCGGCAGAACGCATCGCGGTCGCGATGCACCACGCGGCGCTCCAATTCGAAATCCAGGGAGACTCTCGACGGACCGCCGTGGAGTTTCGGAAGCACCTCGGCTGGTACATCCGAGGAATGTCCGGTGCCGCGGATCTGCGGCGACGACTCCATGAGATCGAGTCCATGGGGGAGATTCGTAGGATATTTGACGAGTATCGAGGCCCGATGGTAGCGGTCGGGTGACTGGACTACGGCTCGAGCAGCTGTTGGAGGAGGTGGCTCGAGGGGGCAAGACCCCCGCCGAAGCCATCGAAGATCTCCGATCATTTCCCGTTGAAAACCTCGGTTTTGCCCAGGTAGACCACGCCCGGCCAGCGTCTCAAGGGTATCCGGAGGTCGTGTTTTGCGAAGGCAAGACCGTCGACCAGATCCTTGGGATCTGTGCGGCCCTCGAACGAGCCAACGGGTCCTTCCTCGCCACGCGTGCGAATGACGATGTGCGGTCCGCCCTACGGGAGCGGTTTCCCCCTATCGAATTGAACGGCACCGCGCGCACCGCGTTCCTGCCTCCTGATCTGTTACACAACCCAACAATGCGGGGGACCGTATTGGTGGTAAGCGCAGGTACCAGTGATCTTCCGGTGGCCGAAGAGGCCGCGGTGGTGGCACGGGCCATGGGGAACTCGGTGGAAACGGTGTATGACGTTGGGGTGGCGGGTATCCACCGGATCCTTACGAACGCCCCGGCGCTCCGGAGCGCTGCAGTCATTATCGTAGTCGCCGGGATGGATGGTGCGTTGGCAAGCGTCGTGGGTGGTTTGGTGAGCGTTCCGGTAATCGCCGTGCCGACCAGCGTTGGCTATGGTGCCGCATTCGGAGGCGTTTCTGCACTGTTGGCCATGCTCAACTCTTGCGCGTCGGGGGTAACGGTCGTGAACATCGACAATGGGTTCGGCGCAGCCGCGGCGGCCGCGAGAATCAACCGAGGCGGTTCGTGAACATCTTCTCCGCGGTGGCCTTGGTTGTCGTCGGTGGGGCGGTCGGTATAGGGTCGGCGTACCTGATGTGGAAGGCCCGGCTACTGCGGTTGGCCCGTGAGGTGCTCCCGCCCGATGTGCCGCACGTCATCGACCTGATACGGCGGGCGCACGGGGCGTCCGTGTCTTGCCTGGTCGTGCGCGGTGCCGATGCCGTCGTGGCTCAAGAACCCGACCCTCCACCCCCGTCGATCGTCGACCGTGCCCTAGAACTGGCGAAAGTGTCTCAGATCGATCGGCGAATCCACATTGCGCGGGAAGGGAACATCTACGTTGCGGCTGGCGATGGAGATGTCGGTGCGTGTGTCGTGCTCACTCCCGGCGACGAGGTGCTGGAACGGCCTGGTGAGGTTACTAAGGATCTTAGGCGGTGGCTCTCTGAACTTCGCGTCGCCCGGGCACGGGCGGCGCTAGCATTTCACGATCCCGATGTTATCCCAAATTGGTATTCCGCTGGCGCAAACTCGCTCGAGAGCATCGGCTTTGCACTGGCGGAAGCGGTCCGAAGGGAATCCGGGCGTGGCGTAGCCATGGCGACGCGGGACCCTGAGCTCGGGTACACGACGGTGGTGGCAGTTTCCGGCGGATGCGATCGCCGCCTGCTCGGCATGCGGGTTAAGCCGGGGTCAGCCGTCGGGCGGGCGTGCACGGCGGACGTGCCGGTTGCGGGGTATAGCGCCGTCGACCTCTTTGGTCATCCCCGTCCGGAACGTCGGCGGCGCGAGGAAACCGGTACGGCGTACCCTCTCCTCGACGGCCGACGCAATGTGGGGGCGCTCATTGTTTTCGGACCGAACGACACGCTCCCGGCCGAGATCCGAGCGCGGATCAAATGGTACGCCGTCGATGCCGGGCCGCGGGTGGCAGCGGCATGGGGAGTCAGGGCCGCCGAGGCTCAGGCTATGACCGACGACCTTACGAAGCTCGCCAATCGATCGGCCCTGGAGGGTGCCCTCGCGAGTTGGGGTGACGAGCCGTGCTCGCTGTTGGTGGTCGAACTGGACGTGATCGACGAGATCCTGTTTGGATTTGGGCCGGTCGCCAAGAACGCTGCCCTGCAGCACGTTGCCAACGTCGTGAGAGACGCTTTGAGGGAAGATGACGTCTCGGCCAAACTCGACGGGCCCAGAATCGCCGCTGGACTCCCTCAAACCCCGATGACGGATGCGAATCTGGTGGCGCAGCGGATCAGGTCGGCGGTGTCGACCCGAGTGATGCGGTGGGGCGCGGCCGACCTCAAGCTCTCGTGCTCGATTGGGATCGCAGGCATGCCGGAGACTGTGAAAAGGCCTGTGGATCTGCTCGAGGCCGCTGAACAGATGCTGGACGCCGGAGTGAGGTAGCTCGAGGGAGCTGCCAGAATGGCTGGTTCTAGGTTCACAGGTCGGCCGGAAACCTGCTATCTTTCCATTGAGCTTAGAAAGGGGGGCGACAGGATTCGACGGGTCTAGTGAACACTTCGCTGCGTGTCCAGGGTCTCCTAGTCACCTGGTAAAAGAAACTGGGAAACGTATTAACTGCCAACACTGAATTGGCTTTGGCTGCTTAAGCTCTGCTTTTGCACCTGTCTACGGGAAGCGAGCCTGTAGTGACCCGCTAGGCATCGATCAATCAGGCTGGCGTGAGCCGGTGCTTCCCCGACCTCGCGCGAGATTTTTGGGAGCTCATCCGGAGCCGTTGCTGGCTACGCGCCGTGCGCCGGAGATATTTGAAGCGTAGCCTACACACGTAGACGCGCGGTTGGATCGAGGCTCGGACCGGGGTTCAATTCCCCGCGCCTCCATTATGGAAGGCCCCTAAGTTCGGGGCCTTTCGGCGTTCTAGGCACTGAACTGTGCCTTAAGTGTGCCTTTCGGCTCCTGGGCGGCGGCGAGACGTTCCAAGCCTTCTCGGATATCTCCGCCTGTCACGATGGCGTAGCGATCAAACACCGACCTGGTCTCGTGGCCGGTGATCATCATGGCCACTTTATCGGGCACCCCGGCACGGACGAGGTTACGGACAGCAGTCCGGCGGAAGTCGTGGGGGATCATCCCGACGAGCTTGGCCTTCTTACATGCCGTCCGCCACACCTGGCGTATGGACTTGATCTGTCTGCCTTCCCGATGGAATACCCACCGACAGACTCGGCCGGTGCGGCGTTCGACCTCGCGGGTGTAGGCGCGTTGGTCCTTCAGCACGGCGGCCAAGGCGGGTACGGCAGAGAAGGGAAGCGTCCGGCCTTTGCCGTTCTTGGTCTCACCGGGATCAAGGCGAAACGCGATCCACGGTTGCCCTCCATTCAAGACAAGGCAGCAGCGGTCCGCGAGGGCGGTGGAGAGCCGGGAGGTGATCTCGGTCATGGCCATAACATGGAGACCAGGCCCGACGGGCACGAGAGGGGGGCTAGGACGGGACGATCAAGTGGGTGGTAATTCCCCAGCGTGAAGGAGTCTACGCCGATCTCAGCCGCCTGGTCGCCACTCAGCATGGAGAAACGATCCCACCGTGTCAATTCTGATCGCGTTCGATCCGTCCACATCAGCGACGTAATTCCCGGTGGGGGTAGACATCGGTATCGTCCCTGGCGGCCAGGCACGGCTTGACCGGAAGGAGATAGACCCATCCGGCAACCATGCGGGAATCTCATCTCGACCCAGTACGTTCTGCATGATGACGCTTCCGGTCGAA
>JBDHLU010000061.1:0-19401 GCA_039656555.1 Gemmatimonadota bacterium
ACCTATCGCCTGGCGTCAGACTGGATGCCTGAACCGCGAAGCGAGTCGACAACGGAGATCATCCTGAGTACCTCAGCAACCACGGTGTCCGGATGATCCAGATGGACGTAGTGCCCAGAGTTCAGTTCGACAAGTTTCCCGCGGGTGGATTCTTGAGGTATGAGACGTTTCTCCGCGTTGAACTCATCGATCGCGCCGCGCAGGCGTTCGGGCACGTCAAACTTCGCCAGGAAGAAGGTCAGCGGCAGATCGCCCATGCCGCCGGGGGGCACGACCAGAGGGGGGCTGTGCAGTAGTCCTGTCAACTCGCGTCTCAGGGCACGCCCATAGGAAGCACTGGCGCCGAAGTGCCCCTGAACGAGCTGATCATTCCGCGCCAGGCCTGGATTCATTCGATAGTAGGCCCATCGAAGCAAACCGACGGAGCCGAGCGGTGAGATCAGGCGTTTGATGGTCACCTCTGCCTTGGCGGGCCCAGCAATCTCATCCGGCGGCGCATCGAGGAGAATGAGGCCTGCAACCGCATTCGGGTGCGCATAGGCAAAATGCCTCGCGATCTGTCCCCCGAGCGAATGACCGATGAGGATCGGCGGTCCGTCCAAGAGACCTGGAGCCGCGAGGAGCCCTTCAACGTCCTCGACTGCCGCATCGAGGGTCAGGTCGCCCTCTCGGAGAGGACTCCAGCCGAATCCCGGACGGTCGTAGCTGACGACTCGCGTCGATTCGCTGAGGCGCGACTGGAGCTCTTCCCAGCGCTGCAGGCCTTCGCCCGCTCCTGAAATGAGCAGTACCCCCGTCGCCCCCCTACCGCTGGCGACCACGTGTAGCGTGTGATTGCCCACCGGTACCATCTGCCCTGAAGGCGTGATCGCTAAGTCGCGAAAAGCGGCTTCCTCGGATCGTTCCCAGATCCAGCCGATACCGGCGAGGATCATGATGAACACAAGGCCACCCATAATGATCCGCAGGCCCCACCGTCGAATCGATCGCCAACGTGACATGGTCCTACACTCCGACGCAGGAGGGATGTAAACCGCGGACGTGATGCGACCCTAACTCGTAATGATGTCGACCGGCATAACTCGATATGCTACACCTCGGGGCGACATAGCAACGGACGTATGCACAGTAACGTGGTGTAAGTCGCCACCGGGCGGTGCGTTGGCTCCTAGTCCGGGTCTAGTCCGGTAACGAGAACGCCACGATGTAGTCACCTCGCGTGGTGCCAAGCGAGCCATGTCCCCCTGCTGCGATCACCACGTACTGCTTACCGCCATGTAGATATGTCATCGGTGTCGCCTGGCCTCCAGCGGGGAGAGCCCCTTTCCAGACTTCCTTCCCTGTTTCGATGTCATACGCGCGCAAATAGTCGTCCATCGCTGCGCCAATGAAGACGAGGTTGCCAGCAGTGACCATTGGCCCGCCGATGGCCGGACTCCCGAGTTGCTCGACGTCAGGGATCCCCGCGTCAACAAGTGCGGGAACCTCACCGAACGGTACCTCCCAGAGCTTCTCTCCCGAGTCGAGGTCGATCGCAATCAGGGTAGACCAGGGTGGGGGCGAACACGGAAGGCCGCTCGGCCCCATGAGCATAGCGCGCACCATGTGATAGGGCGTGCCGATCTGGTTGCCGCGCTCCGGGCTCGTGCGTTCCTGGAGCCGCACCCAGAACGGAAGCCGCATCACGTTCGTGACTGCCCATCGACGGGCCTCATCGATCGCGACGCCCCCCCAGTTCATGCCTCCACCGTACCCGGGGTACATGAGATTTCCCCTGAAGCTCGGAGGTGTATACATACCCTCCCAGTCGAGCGATGCGACGGTCTCCCGACACATGGCACGGTCCTCCTCCGTCAGACCGAACACGTCGTCAGGGGAGAAGCCGAACGGGTGAAGCGGCTCGGGAAGAAGGGGGAATGGCTGTGTCGCCGAGAGGACCTCACCCGGGATCGAACTAATGGGGACGGTCCGTTCCTCCACAGGAAAGAGGGGATCCCCGGTCTCCCGATGCAGCACGAAAAGGAAGCCCTGCTTCGTTGCGACCACGACCGCTGGCACGTCGACGCCGTCTCTCGTAACGGTCGTGAGCGTAGGTTGAGCTGGTACATCGTAGTCCCACACGTCGTGGTGCACGACCTGGAAGTGCCACACGACCTCACCGCTCGAGGCACGCAGCGCGACCACGGAGTTGGCGTACCGGTTGTCGCCGGGGCGCTGGCCGCCGTAGAAGTCGGGAGCGGCCGAGCCTGTCGGAACGAATACGAGGTCCCGTTCCTCGTCGGCCGACAGAGGCGCCCATGCATTTCCGCCTCCGGTCACCGCGGCCGCCTCGGCAGACCATGTTGCGTACATAGGGTCGGACGCCTCTCTCGGAATCGGATCCCACGACCACAGGAGGTCCCCGGAGCGGGCGTCGTACGCACGGACGATCCCTCGCTCCATGTCGACCCGGCGGTTGTCGCCCATCGATGACCCCACCACGACCATGTCTCCCACGATCACAGGTGGCGATGTGAGCCCGTACTGACCTTCTTGAACATTGCCCACGCCAAGGTCGAGGCGGATCGTCCCCCCCTCGCCGAATTCCGCGCACAACTCTCCGGTTGCAGCGTCTATCGCGTGAAGTCGGGCCTCGATCGTGCCGAGGTAGACACGCGCTGCGCATGGACCCGTTGCCTGGCCGCTTCCACTCCAGTACGAAGCTCCGCGCGAGACGAACCCCTCACTCCGATCGATATCCATCTTCACGTGCGGGTCGAACCGCCACAGCTCTTCGCCCTTTGCCGGATCAAGCGCAACTACGCGATTCAACGGAGTGCTCACGAAGAGGCGCCCACCCGCTAGGATCGGCGTCGTCTCGAACTTGACGTCACCCGTATGGCAGTTTCCGCACTCCCCCGGCATCTCGTTTCCAGGGTCATGACTGACGTCGCCCGTCGAGAACGTCCACGCGACTTCGAGTCGGTGCACGTTGTTGACATCGATCTGGCGAAGGGAGGAATACCCTGACCCGCCGGCATCACCGCCGTACGCGGGCCAATCGGTGGCTGCCGAGTCGGGATCTATGGAGGCTCGTGAGCAGCTAGCCAATAAAGCCACCGACACGGTCTGGAAAACCGCCACACGAAGCCAGCGTCGGGTCTTTTCATCGGGGCAGTGCATAGTGTGTCCTTAAGGTATGCTGGCGAACCCACCGGACGTAGGCCTGCTCGGTTCTTAGACTGTAGTGACGGACCCGCAACGCCCGCCGATGAGCGTCACAGGCTCTTGACGAGTCGTCGCACCGGTCACGATGGCACGGTAGTTCGCTCCGTGCATCATCCATGCATTGCACGCCGGTACCAAGGGTCCCCGTAGCGCCGGCGAATCCCGAGGGCCACATTTCCCGAGGACACCAGCCGGTTCTTTGACCCTTGACCGAGGAAACCGTGGAGATGCACCGGATCACTCACACGCTTGCCACCATCGTTGCCGTCTGCATTCAGGCGGTCACGCCACTCGCCGCCCAACAGATCACGAGCCCCAAGGACCATTTCGGGTTCAACATCGGCGACGACTATCACCTTGCCACTTACACGCAGTTCGTGGAGTACTGGCACCTGCTGGATGCCGAGTCGGATCGGATGGTGGTGCAGGAAATCGGACGCACGGCCGAAGGCCGTCCACAATTGATGGCGATCGTCACGTCGCCGGAGAACCACGCGACTCTGGCGCGCTACCAGGAGATCGCGAATGGTCTTGCGCTGGCCGAGGGGATCGATGAGACGGCGGCCCGCGCGATGGCCGAGGAAGGGAAGGCCGTGATCTGGATCGACGGCGGCCTCCATGCCACCGAAGTGCTCGGCGCCCATCAACTCATCGAAACGGTCTACGAGTTCGTGTCGATGAACGATCCGGAAACGCTCCGCATCCTGGACGACGTGATCATCCTGTTCGTGCATGCCAATCCGGACGGCATGGAACTGGTCTCCAACTGGTACATGCGAAACCCGGTGCCCGAGGAACGCAGCACGGGCGGCGTGCCGCGGCTCTACCACAAGTACGTCGGCCACGACAACAACCGCGATTCGTACCTGGTATCCCAGCCGGAAACCGAAAACATGGCGCGCATCCTCTACATCGAGTGGATGCCGCAGATCATGTACAACCACCACCAAGTAGGCCCCTCAGGTACGGTCATGTGGGCCCCGCCGTTTCGCTACCCGGCGAACTACAACTTCGACCCGCTGGTGCTGACGGGCATCGAACAGGTGGGGAGCGCGATGCAGGCGCGGTTCGCGTACGAGAACAAGCCTGGCGTCACGCAACGGAACGGCGGCCCGTTCTCGACGTGGTGGAACGGCGGCCTCCGAACAACGGCCTACTTCCACAACATCATCGGCCTGCTGACCGAGACGCAGGGCAACCCGACGCCGATCACGATCCCGTTCATGCCGAACCGTATCCTGCCCGACGGGGACAACCTGTTGCCGATCGCACCGCAGGAGTGGCATTTCGGCCAATCGATCGAGTACTCGATCACGGCGAATCGCGCCGTACTGGACTACGCCTCGCGCTACCGCACGCAGCTGCTCATGAACATCTGGCGCATGGGAAAGAACCAGATCGAGCGCGGGAGCGGAGACCACTGGACGCTCTGGCCCAAGCAGATCGACGCCCTGGTGGAAAAGTTGAAGGAGGACGGGCATGACGATTGGCTGGCGTTCGGTTCCGGTGCGCTCGCGGGGTATTTCTCGCAGGGTGTTCCGGCAGAGTATTTCGAAAGTGAGTTTCGAAAGCCGGAGCGGAGGGACCCGAGGGGGTACATCCTGCCGAGTGATCAGGCCGATTTCGGAACCGCCACCAAGTTCGTCAACACGCTCATCAAGAACGGCGTGACGGTCCACCGCGCAACGCGAGCTTTCACGGTCTCTAATAAGGAATACGCGGGCGACTCTTACGTCGTGATGGCGGCGCAGGCGTACCGGGCGCACGTCATGGACATGTTCGAACCGCAGGATCACCCCAACGACTTCAAATACGAAGGTGGCCCCCCGAATCCGCCCTACGACAACGCCGGATACACGTTGGCGTTGCAAATGGGCGTCGAATTCGACCGGATGCTCGAGGCGTTCGACGGGCCGTTCGAGAAGATCGAGGGCCTGGCACGAACGCCGGCGGGGACGATTGCGAACGCAGAGGGCGCGACCGGCTATCTCGTCGACCACGCCGTGAACGACGCCGCGGTCTTGACGAACAGATTGCTCGAGGCGGGCGAGGATGTGTTTTGGTTACGAGAGCCGATGGCCGATGGCCGACAGCCGATGGCCTCGCCCGGCACCATCTACATCCCGGCAACGCCAGGATCTCGTCGCATCGTCGAAGAAGTCACCCGCGAGTTTGGATTTTCGGCCGCCGGTACTCGAACGGTGCCCGGAGGATCGGCTCTGCAGCTCAACCCGGTTCGCATTGGCCTCTGGGATCGATACGGTGGTTCGATGCCCTCGGGATGGGTGCGCTGGTTATTCGAGGGGTTCGAGTTCCCGTACGAGTTGGTATTCCCGCAGCGCCTCGACGCGGGGAACCTGGGCGAGGATTTCGATGTGCTCGTATTCGTGACCGATGCGATACCCGAGCGTGACGGTGGTGGCGGTGGCTTCTCGTTCTTCGGTGCGACGCCGGACGAGTCGGAAATCCCAGCCGAATATCGGGAGTGGTTGGGCCGGGTCACCGTAGGCAGCACCGTCCCGCACCTCGTCGAGTTCCTCGAGGGAGGCGGGACGATCGTGACTATCGGAACCTCCGCCGCCATGGCGAAGCATGCGGGGTTACCGCTCGCCGATCAACTTGCGGACGCTCGAGGGAACCGTCTCTCGACAGACGAGTTCTACATCCCTGGGTCCGTGGTCGAAGTCGCCGTGGACAATACCAAACCGCTTGCCTACGGGATGCCCGAGCGGGTCAACATGTTCTTTGTCGGCAACACGCCGGTGATGCGCATGCTCCCGGCAGCGACAGGGCAGGGGGTCGTGCCCGTAGCATGGTACGACTCCGCCGAACCGCTCGTGAGCGGATGGGCCTGGGGGCAGAACCGGTTGGAAGGCGGCATCGCGGCGGTCCAAGCGAAGATCGGGCAGGGGAATCTCTTCGTCTTCGGCCCGGAGGTCACGAACCGGGGGCAGCCACATGGTACGTTCAAGTTCTTGTTCAACGGAATCTTCCTGGCAGGTGCCGAGGAGCGGCGTCTCGATCTCTCGCCGTAGCGGTACCCGCTGGCTCATGACACTCGGCCTCGCCGCGACCCTCGCCATGGGGGTCGCAGCGTGTGGCATTTTCGGCGTGTCGACCGTCGTTACCTACGAGGTGCAGCACTACAAGAGCCAATGCTTCGGCGTGGCCGTGCGAACCTGCCTTCTGACCAGGACGGGAGACGAGACCGCCTTCACGAACATGTTCGAGGCCCCGATCGGATTCGAATACGAATGGGGGTTCACCTACGTGATCGTGGTGAACGAGACGGAACTCGACGAAGTGCCCGCCGACGGCTCGTCAATTCGCCGAACCCTCAACAACGTCGTCTCGAAGGAGCCCGTCGATCTGGGCACGTCGTTTACCATGCTCGTGTTGAACGAGTCGGACTTCGTCACGGAGGTAGGCCCTGGGTTGTTCAGTCTCCAGGACGAGCGGGAGTTTCTCTGCGAGGCGCCGGTGGATTGTGACGGATTCCGGGCTGCCCTCGCCGACGGCCTGTGGGTAGAGTATGATTTCCGTCACCCCGTATCACCAACGGAGCCGCTGGAGCTTGTTGAGTGGCGGGTGGTTGCCAGTCCTGGATAGCCGATAGCTGATGGCCGATAGACCATCGACGATCGACCATCGACATCGACCACAAGAGGAGACAAGCATGCGCGTATTGATCGCGACAACGGCATTGATCGTCACGGCGACGACCGTCAGCGCCCAAGACGCAACTCGGTTTACGGGCCAAGATGTGTTCCAACTCGAACGGGTGATCGATCCGCGGATTTCGCCCGACGGCAGTCAAGTCGTCTACATGCGTTCCGGGTTCGACATCATGACGGATCGCGGTCGCAGTGCCTTGTGGATAATTGGCGCGGACGGCTCTGGCCATCGACCGCTGGCCTCTGGTCCAAACAACTACTCGTCGGCCCGTTGGTCGCCTGACGGGTCGATGCTCGCCTACGTCTCTACGGAAGGCGGTCGTGCGCAGATCTTCTTGCGCTACATGGACACCGGTCAGGAAACGAAACTCACCAACCTGACGAAATCGCCGGGTGGGATGTCGTGGTCTCCTGATGGACAGTGGATCGCGTTCTCGATGTTCGTGCCGCACGACGACGGAACCCTGAGCGCCGAAGGCATGTCGGCGCCACCCGAGGGTGCCGACTGGGGGCCGCCGATCGAGGTGATAGACCAACTGCAGTACCGGGCAGACGGTGCCGGCTATCTCGACGAAGGTTACGACCACCTCTTCGTGATTCCGGTCGAAGGGGGCACGCCCCGCCAGGTGTCGTCCGGCAACTACGATCACGGTGGGTCACCGCAGTGGAGTGCCGATGGGACCGCGCTGATCATTTCGGTGAACCGCACCGATAATGTGATGGAAGAGCCCAATAACAGCGACGTCTACGAGTTGTCGCTCGCTGACGGTTCGTATACGCAGCTCACCGATCGATTCGGACCCGACGGCAGCGTGCGCCTGTCACCCGATGGGAGCATGATCGCCTATACGGGATTCGACGACACATTCCAGGGGTACACGGTCAACAAGCTCTATGTGATGAACCGCGACGGCTCGAACAGCCGTCTGATTTCCGGCAATCTCGATCGCGACGTTGGCGATCCACAGTGGAGTGCCGATGGGCGAGGACTGTTTTTTCAGTACGACGACGAAGGCAATACGAAGATCGGGTACATCTCTTTGGATGGGAACGTCGAGGTGCTGGCGCATGACGTTGGCGGACTTTCACTCGGCAGGCCCTATAGTGGCGGGGAATACACCGTGGCTGACAACGGTACGTTCACCTTCACACTCGGCACACCCCTTCATCCGGCTGAACTTGCGGTCGGGCGCCGCGGTCGCGACGCTCAGCAGCTCACCCGCCTCAACGAGGACTTGCTCGGACACAAAGAACTCGGGCAGGTCGAAGAGATCTGGTGGGAATCATCGTTCGACGGCCGCCGCATTCAAGGGTGGATCACGAAACCGCCGGGCTTCAATTCCGCGAACAAATACCCGCTGATTCTCGAGATCCACGGCGGGCCGTTTGCGAACTACGGCGATCGGTTTTCCGCGGAGAACCAGCTCTACGCCACGGAGGGGTACGTCGTGTTGTCCGCGAACCCGCGCGGTTCGACGAGCTACGGGCAAGAGTTCGGCAATCTCATTCACCACAACTATCCCAGCCAGGACCACGATGACCTCATGTCCGGGGTGGACGCGGTCATCGCGCTTGGCTACGTCGACGAAGACAACCTGTTCGTAACCGGTGGTTCGGGTGGTGGAGTGTTGAGTGCGTGGGCGGTGGGGCATACCGATCGGTTTGCGGCCGCAGCCGTCCAGAAACCGGTGATCAACTGGTACTCGTTCGTGTTGAACGCCGACGGGCTGCCGTTCTTCTGGCGATACTGGTTCCCGGGCAAGCCGTGGGACCACGCCGAGCACTACATGGAGCGTTCACCGATTCACTATGCGGGCAACGTGACGACACCGACCATGCTCGTGACCGGGGAGGTCGATTTCCGGACGCCAATGTCGGAGACGGAACAGTTCTATGGAGCGCTCAAGATCCAGGGGGTCGAAACGACGATGGTGCGCATCCCCGACGCGAGTCACGGGATCGCGAATCGCCCCAGCAATTTGATCGCGAAGATCGCCTATATCACCAGTTGGTTCGAGAAGTATCGGACGGACAAGAGGGAAGTTTCCTAGAGGGCGAAGGACAAAGGGCGACGGGCGTAGAAATGTGATCTCTTCGCCCTCCGTACTCCGCCCTATGAACCATCTCTCCATCCCGTCTCGCTTTTGCGGCCCGCCCGGGTCGGCTAATGGCGGCTACGTAGCGTCGAAATTGGCTGACCACATCTCGGGCGCAGTGCGTGTGCGATTGCAGCAGGCAGTCCCGATGGAGGAATCGCTAGCGGTTCACCTCGATGACGGCGTCGTGGCGCTCTGGCACGGTGACGAACTCCTCGCGCGTGCCTGGCAGACGAATCTCGATCTCGATGTCCCAGCCGCCCCATCGTTTGATGATGCGCTCGAGGCGACGAGTCGCTATGTCGCGCGGGATGAACACCCGTTCCCCCGATGTTTCGTGTGTGGAACGGAGCGGGAGGAGGGTGACGGGCTTCGATTGTTTGCCGGTCCGTTGATCGATCGTGATGTGGTCGCAACTCCGTGGATTCCCGATCGTTCGTTGACGCCCGATCAACGAATCCTGAACGAGTTCGTTTGGGCCGCTATCGATTGCCCCGCCTACTTCGGTTCGTGCATCCATACGGCACCGACTACTTCGGTATTGGGCGAAATCGCTGCTCGACTGGATGGTGAGGTCCATATGGGAGAACGCTGCGTAGTCATTGGTTGGAGGTTGGGGAAGGAAGGTCGGAAGGAGTTCGTCGCGTCGGCCTTGTTCGGTGAAGACGGGCGTTGCGTGGCGGTTTCGCAGGCCACGTGGATCAATCTGAGCGTGTGAAAACGGGGAGCTATATCAGCACCTCCGGTACCGCACCAGCGGTATCGCTCGAGGAAGCAGTGCTCACGGGATTAGCGCCGGACGGTGGTCTGTACCTGCCGGCCCGGTTCGAAGTCTTGGATGAAGAGGTGCTGCGTTCCCTTTCGGGTGCCCCCCTGAAAACCGTGGCGTCGACCCTGGCCCCTTTCGTGTTCGGTGAGCGCGATGTGCCCGCCGCCGTCGCTGACGCGCTGGACTTTCCCATTCCCCTGGTACCGTTGAACGAACGACTCTTCGTGCTCGAGTTGTTCCACGGTCCGACCCTCGCGTTCAAAGATGTTGGGGCACGCGTTCTTGCGCGATTGCTGGGGCGTTCCGGACAAGGCGAACCGGTCACCGTCATCACCGCGACCTCCGGCGACACTGGTGGCGCCGTGGCTAGCGCATTCGCCGGCGTTTCCAACACGAGCGTGTTCATCCTCTATCCGCACGGACAAGTTACGGAGCGCCAAGAGCGCCAATTCGCCACCGTTGGCGGCAACGTGCACGCGGTCGCCGTCGATGGGACGTTCGATGACTGTCAACGCCTTGCCAAGAGCGCTGTCGCTGATGCGGAACTGAAGAGCGGCGGGGCGGTGACGTCGGCAAACTCGATCAACGTCGGCCGCCTGTTGCCGCAGGCGATCTACTACGCGCATGCCTGGGGCCAGCTCCCTGCTGACGCCAACGAGATTGTGGTGAGCGTTCCCTCCGGAAACCTCGGCAACCTCACCGCCGGGCTCATTGCCAAACGCGTCGGCGTTCCTATCGATCACTTCGTGGCGGCGACCAACGCCAACGATGTATTTCCCGCGTACCTAACTTCAGAGCGCTACACGCCGAGGCCATCGGTCCGAACACTTTCGTCGGCGATGGACGTCGGGAATCCCAGCAACCTGGCACGTATTCAGCATCTTTATCACAACGATGTCGACGCGCTTCGGTGCGATGTGTCGGCCAGTTCGCACACCGATGACGAGGTACGATCAGCGATCCGCGATGTACTCGAGCGGTTTGGGTACGTGATGGATCCGCACACCGCTATCGGATTCCTGGGGCTCGAGAAGGCGATGGCGTCACGGCGGAAAGGCGTCGGTGTGGTGCTGGCCACCGCGCATCCGGCAAAGTTTTCCGATATCGTTGAGCCAATCATCGGCCGAACGATCGATGTTCCCCCGCAGCTGGCGGCTCTCCTCGATCGGGAGGTCAATGCTACACGGATCGATCCTACGCTGGAGGCGCTACGGCGGGTGATGCTGGTAATAGGTGGATAGGATTGGTTAGAATGGCAGGGTGCAGGGTGCAGGGTGCAGGACCATCGACCATCGACGATTGACCATTGACGATTGACTCTTTACAAGAACTGAGACGAAAATGACCGCCGTTGCATCTGATGAATTCTTGAAGACACTCGGGATCGAAGACTCGAACCTCGGCGGGTTTGCCGGGGAGTGGGTTGGATCGGGGCCCGAACTCGAAGTCATAACCCCGGCCGATGGATCGCGGATTGCCACGGTCCAACAGGTGACGGAACAGGAATACGACCGCATTGTCGATCGGGCTCACCAGGCCTTTCTACATTGGCGCACTGTGCCGGCGCCGAAGCGTGGCGAGATCGTCCGACAACTCGGCAATCGGCTACGCGATGTGAAGGCCGAACTCGGGCAGCTCGTGACGCTCGAGATGGGCAAGATCGTGGCCGAGGGCCAGGGCGAAGTGCAGGAAATGATCGACATCTGCGATTTTGCCACGGGGCTGTCGCGACAACTGTACGGTCTCACGATGCACAGCGAACGACCCGATCACCGCATGTACGAGCAATGGCATCCGCTGGGAATTGTCGGCGTGATCAGTGCATTCAATTTCCCCGTCGCCGTGTGGAGTTGAAAAGGGGCGATAGCATCTGTGTGTGGTGATACGGTGGTATGGAAGCCCGCGAGAAGGACACCGCTGACCGCAATTGCGTGCACCAAGATCGCGGAGCAGGTCTGCCGAGAGAATGACGTCGACCCGGCGATCTTCTCCCTCGTGGTCGGCAAGGGATCGACGATCGGTGCGCGCCTACTGGCCGACAAGCGTATCCCGCTCGTCTCGGCGACCGGTAGTTGCCAGATGGGCTACCAGGTGGCCCAGGTGGTTGGAAAACGGCTGGGGCGCACCATTCTCGAGTTGGGCGGCAACAACGCGATCATCGTCACGCCCAGTGCGAACATGGATTTGGCGTTACGCGCGATTCTTTTCGGAGCAGTCGGCACGGCTGGACAGCGATGCACCAGCACTCGCCGCATCATCGTGCACGAATCGGTACGCGAGGATCTCGTCAAGCGGTTGATCGCTGCGTACGAAGGGATCCGTATCGGTGACCCCCGTAATCCCGACACATTGATGGGCCCGTTGGTGACCCACAGCGCGGTGGACGACATGCAGGCGGCCATCGAGCGCATCAAGGGCGAGGGCGGTGAGATTCTGTACGGTGGTGAGAAACTCGATGGTCAGGACTATCCTGGCGGGCACTACGTGAAACCGTGCATCGCTGCGGTGAAGAACGAATTCTCCATCGTACAGGACGAGACGTTCGCGCCTATCCTCTACATCATCGGGTATGGATCGGCGTCAGCATCTCCCGCCGCGGCCACCGACGAGATCGAGGAGGCCGTAAGGATTCACAACGATGTTCCGCAGGGGCTTTCGTCGGCGATCTTTTCCGACAATATGCGGGAGACGGAATATTTTCTCTCGCATCGGGGCTCGGATTGCGGGATCGCCAATGTGAACATTGGCACCAGCGGCGCTGAGGTCGGCGGGGCCTTTGGTGGAGAGAAGGAAACCGGTGGCGGGCGCGAGTCGGGTTCCGATGCCTGGAAGGCGTACATGCGGCGGCAGACGAACACGATCAACTGGAGCGCGGACCTGCCTCTGGCCCAAGGGATGGACTTCGGGTAGCCCCCAACCGCTCAGCCCGCGGCACGAGGTTGGGCGCGCCAATCCGGGGGGCGACGCGGGCCCATTCTAGCGTCGGTCCGCGCCACCGCAACTCGTCGACCGAAGTCGATATCGGCGCGTCACGCACGACCGTTGCGATCTTTCGGAACAACAACGCGAGTTCGCGGTTTGCTGCCAGCGTCTCGGCGAGCCGGGCCTTGCCCCGGACGTCAACGTCCCACGCCTCGGCGTCATTCGGGATTTGTTCGAGGTGACCGTACTGCGCAAGCACCACGGCAGCCGACTTCTTTCCCCATCCCTTGAGACCCGGATACCCGTCGGCACTGTCACCAACCAGCGCGAGGTAGTCGGGGATCGACGAGGGCGGCACGCCGAACTTTGCAATCACCCCGTCCTCGTCGATGACGGTGCGCGCTCGCCGGTCGAACTGCACGACTCGCGTTCCTTCCACGCACTGGGCCAAGTCCTTGTCGGGCGTACAAACGAATACGCGCTCGACGCGGGCATCGTCGACGGCCAACTGAACCCCGCTCGCCATTCCGTCGTCGGCCTCGTGTTCAACCATGCGCCAAACAGTGACGCCCATGGCTTCCAAAGCCTCCTCCAGAAGCCCGAACTGCGACAACAGCTCCGGTTCGATGCCCGACCCGTCTTTGTAGCCGGGCCACAGATCGTTTCGGAACGACTCGATTACGTGATCGGTGGCAACGGCGATGTGCGTGGCTCCGTCTTCGAGCATGGCCAACAGGGAACCGCACACCCCGCGTGTAGCGGCGACCTCCTGGCCCGCATCGTTCGACGACTTCGGTATGGCGTAGTAGTGCCGAAAGAGTTCGTAGGTGCCGTCGATGAGGTGGACGTTCATGAGAGTGGCAGGATGCAGGATGCAGAATGTGCGTAGGTTGTGGGCGAACCGCAGTTAGATTGCATGAGAATCACCCTAAGAGAAATCTGCAAATGACTGTTCCTACCCAGGCGTATTATCCACCGTTCGCACTCGCGAAAGACGATACTGAATATCGGAACCTCTCGGAAGGCCACGTCGAGGTCGTTCCGTTTGGTGACTCCGAGATTCTTCGCGTGGACCCGGAAGCTTTGACGTTACTCTCGCGACAGGCATTGCGCGATACCTCGTTCTTGTTGCGTACGCGACACCTCGAACAGGTAGCCGCGATCTTGGACGATCCAGAAGCGAGCGACAACGATCGGAACGTCGCACTCGCGTTGTTGCGAAACGCGGAAGAAGCGGCGCACGGCGTGCTCCCGCTGTGCCAGGATACCGGCACGGCCACCGTGTATGCCAAGAAGGGGCAGCAGGTTTGGACCGGCGGGAACGACGAGGAGTTCATCTCGCGTGGCATTCTCGACGCGTATCAGAAGGAGAACCTTCGGTACTCGCAGTCGCTTCCGCTCACGATGTACGAGGAGAAGAATTCGGGCAACAACCTTCCGGCACAGATCGACCTCGTCGCTACCGACGGCATGGAATACAGCTTCTTGTTCGTTGCCAAGGGCGGAGGGTCGGCGAACAAGATGTACCTGTTCCAGGAGACCAAGGCGTTACTACGCCCGGATCGGTTGGAGCCATGGATGGCCGAGAAGATGAAGACGCTGGGGACGGCCGCGTGCCCGCCGTATCATGTGGCGTTCGTGATTGGTGGAACCTCCGCCGAGGCGAATTTGAAAGCGGTCAAACTGGCGACCACTGGATATTTGGACACGCTTCCGACCGAGGGCGGTGAGACTGGGCAGGCGTTTCGCGACACCGAACTCGAGCAAAAGATGCTGGAAGCAGCGTACGCCACCGGCATCGGGGCGCAGTTCGGCGGGAAATACTTTGCCCTCGACCTGCGTGTCGTCCGGATGCCCAGGCATGGCGCATCGTGTCCGATCGGGATGGGTGTTTCGTGCTCCGCGCACCGCAATGTCAAGGGCAAGATCAATCGTCACGGCGTGTGGATCGAACAACTGGAGACGAACCCTGGCCGATTCATCCCGGACGAACTGCGGCGTCCTGATGAGCGCGGTGTGGTCAAGATCGACTTGAACCGCCCCATGGCGGAGGTGCTGGCGGAGTTGTCGAAGCATCCGGTGCAAACTCGCGTCGCGATGACCGGTACCATCGTGGTCGCCCGCGACATTGCACATGCAAAGATCAAGGAGCGGTTGGACCGGGGTGAACCGATGCCGGAGTACCTGAAGAAACATCCGATTTACTATGCGGGTCCGGCGAAGACACCCGAGGGGATGCCTTCTGGGTCATTCGGACCGACGACTGCCGGGCGTATGGATGGCTACGTCGAGGAGTTTCAATCGCGGGGTGGTTCGATGGTGATGATCGCCAAGGGCAATCGAGGCTCCGAAGTGCGCGAGGCTTGCAACAAGTACGGTGGATTCTATCTCGGTTCGATCGGTGGTCCGGCCGCGATCCTCGCCAAGGATCACATCAAGAGAGTCGAGGTGCTCGAGTATCCGGAACTGGGAATGGAAGCGGTCTACAAGATCGAGGTGGAAGACTTCCCGGCGTTCATCTTGATCGACGACAAGGGGAACGATTTTTTCGCGCAGATCTAACTGCTGAGGGTACCGCGCAGTGCTTTTTTCGCTGCGTCACGTACATCCTTGGACCCACCGGCCTTCAACGCCTTGAGCGCCTCCACAGAACTCGACGAGTTCGCGAGTGCGAGCCCTTCGACGGCTGCGATACTATCCGTCGATGCCTTGCGTTTGAGGAGGCCGGTCTTTTCTCCAGCGGCTTTCTTGAGCGCCTCGACCGCTTCGGGCGTTCCGATTCTGCCCATGGCCCGGAGATACTCCGCACGCACGTGAGGGTCTTCTTCGCTTTCCAGCGCCGCGACGAGCGGCATCGCGAGCGCAGCCAAGGGTCGGCCGCCAACTTCCTTGAATACGGCAGCTCGGACCTTGGGGGTACCGTCATGCAGCACCTTGCGCAGGTATGGGACCGAAGCGGAGCCGCCGATTCGGGCGAGCGCGGTACCCACCGCCGCCCGGACGCGATCGTCAGAATGCGAGATAGCCTTCCCAAGGGCCGGGACGGCTTCGGCGATTTTTAGCTCGCCGGCGAGGTCGGCCATGTTACGGACCACGAACCAGTCGGGATGGCCCAGCATGCCCGTTATGGCTTCGAGTCCTTCTTCGACGTCGCGCAACATTCTCAGGTAGGCTTTGCGCTCGGCGAACGTCGGCGCCTTGACGAGCAATTCGAGAATGACCCTGGTTCCCGGCTTCCCGGCCCGACGAATGATGAGCGCGACATCGGCCGCGTAGAGATCGTCCAGAAGGTAAGCCGCGAACTTCTTCATGTTCTGATCTGTCAGCAGCCGTCGTAATGCGATGCCGTAGGCGCGGCGGGAGTCCCCTTCAGTGGATTCTGTTTCTTTTCTTATCAACGCCGCAACCGCATCGATCGCTTGGTCGTGTCGCTCCTTGTCCAAGGCCTTTGTAATGCTCCCTTGCACGGTGTCCAGTTGCCTGAGCAGGTCTGCGCCGGACGCGTTCGCTTCGAGCTTGCCGATCGCCTCCGACATGGTCGCGGTCGACGACAAGAGAACCCGCAATTCGTCGTCGTAAGCTTGGCCGGTGTGGTCGCTCACTAGACCGATACCCTCGTCCTCTTGCTGGGCCGCGCCACCATGGGCGATCATGTGGTCGCTCACTAGACCGATACCCTCGTCCTCTTGCTGGGCCGCGCCACCATGGGCGATCATGCCGTCCGGTGGGGCTGTACCGGTATCGGGTGTGCCCGCAGAAGCTGCGCTGGGTCGGCCGGATTGATCGAGACTCAGCCCGGTGGCTTCGAGCGCATCGGTAATCCGCATGTCGCGCCGGTGTTGCCGCGAAGCGTCGGCCGCGGTGCTGACCGCCGAAACCGTCGTAGCCCCCACGTTCTGTAAATGGGTGTCGACGATGTGGCCCCGGCCGTAGTCACTGAGGTTGTGCGCGATCCCCCGCACCAAATGCATGATGTCGATCGCCGACGCACCGTGTGCAATACGCATCTCTGCGACCAGGTGTGCTTGCATTTGTTGTAACAGGAGATCGATCAGCTTACTGTCGCCTTCGACCGCGATGCCTTCTACGGTGATGCCCTCGGCCTCGGCGCGAATGCTGAGGCTACGCTTGTCGGCAACCTCTGTGAGGTTACGCAGCGCCGACTTGAGGTCGTCCGTTTCATCCGGGGCTTCACGGAGCAGTCGGATCATTTGCCCAAGGAGCATGGCAACTCGGTCGGCGGTTCGCATCATGTTTGCGAAGATACCTTAGCACCAACGGTGCCGCTACCGAAGGACGAAGGTATCTTGCGAGCGGCGCATGGTGGCCGATACGCTCTAAACCGCTATGTTTCAACGGTTACGAAACAAACCCGAATGGTTGGTAACAGATAAATGTCCCCCACCAGCACACGCGATCTGACCGATCCTCGCGCGCTTGAGCGCCGGGTTCGCCTGACGGACTTCAATTGTGACGGATCAGATGAGGCGGGGTGCCAAGCGCGAGTGGTGGTGCAGTGGGCTCAGGGGCAGGCGTTCGTTGGCGAATCCAAAGGCGACGGATCCAGCCGGGGGAAGATTCGGTGCGCAGCCGAAGCGACCGCGCAGGCCTTGGTGCAGGCGTCGGAGGGCAAGATCAATCTCGAGGTGCTTGCAGTGAAAGCCGTTGAGGGGTTCGACACGGTCATCGTGGTGGTGTCGTTGGCGAGCCAGGTCGGCGAGATTGCGGAACGGCTCGTTGGATCATGCCTGATCAAAGGCCAAGCGCCCAGGGGAGCGGTCCTCGCGGTGCTGAGTGCCACGAACCGTCTGTTCGGGCATATGGTGCACGGGAAACCGAACTAGGACTCGTCCGGCTCCTTCCATTCCCGACGAAAAATCAACACGTGGCCGCAATTGCTGCAGGCCTCCACGTGCCACATCACACCCTCTTCCCGTTTTTGGAGACCATACCGGGTGAGCCGACCGGGTCCGGACATGGCATCGGATTCCAGCTTGGTCACGTAAACCCCATCCATACACACGATGCATGTGCGTTCGGGGCCTGAGCGACGTTCTGATGTCTCGGGATTTACAGCAGTCATTTCCGCTCCTGCTCAACGTTGGATCTTTGAGATATCAGGCGGTACGCCGTTGCGGTAGTGGGGCGGTGTGCCACCGTTCACTTTACGATGAGAACCGGTTTAGTAACGAGGATCGCGAGTTGATGACTGATCGTCATCCACGTCCGCGACGGGTCCTCCGGGTCGATCCGATGTGAACTGATGACGACGAGGTCGGCCGACGACTCGTCCGCGAACTTCACGATCTCGGGCACTCGCTTGCCATAGCGGATGTGCAACTCGACCGTCAACCCCGCGTCGCGGAGCGGTTGGGAGGCTTTTTCCAACTTGGCGCGCGAACTTTCTTCGAGTTCCTGATAGAAATCAGAGAGTTCCTCCATAGGGGCATCGAGGAGTTCTATGATGTGGAGGATGGTGATGGTGCCGTTCTTCGGGTCGATGAGCGATTCCGCCGCTTCGATGGCGGGTGCGTTCTTGTCGGTCAGGTCGACAGGGAGCAATATCCGCTGATACATGCAGAGCCTCCGAGCTTGGACTGCGGGCATGGAGTCTCGCTGGCGTTCCGCTGGAAGTCAACGAGCGGTGTTGGCCCGGATTTTGCCAGTTTGACGCTCGACGCGCTCGAGGTGGAGGCTAAGTGATGGCCTGGTGTAACCACTGTCTTTCGAATCATGACGGTCCATGTCTCGACGAGCGCATGCGGCATGATGTCATGGGGGCCCTGGACGGCTTGCTGGGGAGTGAGGCACGAACGTGTCCCACATGTGGTGTCGAAGAACCCTTTTGTCCCGTCCAAACCTCAGTGAAGTTCGGCCAGGCCCCCGCCAGCCGCTCAGTTCGGCGCCGTTGTCCGTTGCGCGCGAATCACCACACCACGTAACACTCGTTGCGGCTCCGCATCGACAATCCGCAAATCGTCCATCGTCCATTGTCCATCGTCGCTCGCGTCATTGCGTTTGAGGCGGGCCTAGGTGTGCTCGCCGTTGTGTTGGCTTGGGCGCTTGGGATACCGTTTGTCGATCAGCTGCTAGTCAACCCGAAAACCGCGACGTGGGGAATTGCCGGGGCGGTGCCGATGGCGGTGGTGATGGCAATTCTCGCCGCTATCCCGTGGTCGCCGAGTCGAGAAATTCTGGTCCGCGTGCGAGATCTCGTCACGCCGCTCTTCCGAGAAAGCACGCTGTTGCAGCTTGGCGTCGTTGCGCTAGCCGCCGGAGTGGGCGAGGAGCTTCTGTTTCGCGGCGTGATTCAGACCGTGGCAACACCGGTTCTTGGGGCCGCGGCCGCGATCGTCCTGACCAGTTTGGTTTTCGGGCTCGTGCATGCCCTCACGCCGCTCTATGCGGTGCTCGCAGCATTCATCAGCGCGTATCTCGGGTGGATGATGGTAGCGACCGGTTCACTGGTCCCACCGATCGTGGCCCACGCGATATACGATTGGATCGCGTTGGTTTACATCGTCCGGTACGATGGGCGAGCCGTAGAAGGGGTGATCCCTCGTAGGTAGAACCTGGGTACATTCTCAGACGCACCCCAAGTGAGGACCTGTTCATGCTCTACGCCCGTTCATCATCTCGCGTCTTCCTATCGGCGTTTGCAGTCGTCTTTGCTGTCGCCGGCCACCTTCACGCACAAGTCACCGAGCCCGTAGCTGCTCTCGGGTTCTCCATC
>JBDHLU010000062.1:0-19086 GCA_039656555.1 Gemmatimonadota bacterium
CAACGATTGCACCAACGTGATCGCCGCCGTCAACGTCGTCTTTCCATGATCCACGTGACCTATCGTACCCACGTTTACATGCGGCTTCGTCCGCTCAAACTTTGCCTTCGCCATTGTCCCTCCACCCTGACGGTGGTCGTATTGTCCGGTCGCTCACTACACGCTGCCCCACCCCCCGTGGGACCGTTGGACCGTGAGGCGGTGGCACAAGCAGGACAGTCTCACTGTCCCGCCGTCCGACCACCCCACCTTCAAGCTCGCGACGGGGATTGAACCCGTGACCTCGTCCTTACCAAGGACGCGCTCTACCCCTGAGCTACACGAGCGCACTGGTCTTATCCGGCCGCGCTCACCGAACGACTTCGAGTCCTATCCCTGCCAAAGCGGGCGACGGGACTCGAACCCGCGACCCTCAGCTTGGAAGGCTGATGCTCTACCAACTGAGCTACACCCGCGACAGCCAAACACCGCCTGCGCCTGCATGGTGGGGGAAGGATTCGAACCTTCGTAGGCATCAGCCGGCAGATTTACAGTCTGCTCCCATTGGCCGCTCGGGCACCCCACCGTTGCCCGCGTTTCTAACGCCCAACGACCGGATGATGCGCATCCGGTCGCAATACAGAGACGCGCAGCCCCTGAACTCCGTAGTGGAGCTGACGAGGGGACTCGAACCCCTAACCTGCTGATTACAAATCAGCTGCTCTTCCAGTTGAGCTACGTCAGCTGGGCCAATTTTCGCGAGACCCATAGGATAACCGGGCGTACGAAGGCAGTCAACTCCCGCCAACCCGGTCACTTAGACCATGCTGGAAAGGTCGGATCAGCCGGATCCGGGACGCCAACGCGGGCCCGACGGGGTGTCTTCAATCTCGACCCCACGTGCCACCAACTCGTCCCGGATTTCGTCGGCACGGCCAAAATCTCTAGCCTCTCGCGCATCCTGGCGTGCTGCCAGCCGCTCCTCGACCCATTCCCGCAGGTCCTGGTTCACTGTTGAATCTGTTGGCAGGATATCCAGAACCTTCATGGTCCGGTCGAGAATCTCGAGCGCAGCGGCATCTTGCCCTGGCTGCCACTGGGCACTATCGAGCGCTTTGTTAGCCTGCCGCACAAACGTGAACAGGGCTGCCACGGCGCCCGGTGCGTTCAGATCATCGTCGAGAGCCGCCTCGAAGTCCCGTTGGTACGCGAGGGCTTCCTCCGGCGCTTCCGCAGCTTGGTCACTGGAAGCCCTACGGAGCCTACGCGCGAAGTCGCCAAGCCGCCGTACCCCTTCGGCAGCGCCCTGCAAGGCTTCGTCGGTGAAGTTCAACGTCTGACGATAGTGAGTCGAAAACACCAACAGCCTGATGGCAGCGGCATCGACGCCTTCTTCCTGCAGGTCGCGAGCAGTGAGGATGTTGCCGAATCGCTTAGACATCTTCGTGCCCTTCACGTTCAGGAATTCCCCGTGGAGCCAGACCCGGGCGAACTGTTCGCCGGTGGCCGCCTCGGATTGGGCAATTTCGTTCTCGTGATGCGGAAACGTGAGGTCAACGCCACCGGCGTGGACGTCCAGGGTCTTGACCCCTAGATGTGCGATCTCACCGAGCGCCATCGCCGAGCACTCGAGATGCCATCCCGGTCGCCCCCGGCCAAACGGCGCGTCCCACGCCGCACCGACCGCTTCATCTGCCGGTACCGCTGCCTTCCACAACGCAAAATCGCGAGCGTCCTCCTTATCGTATTCGTCACTCGCGACTCGAGCTCCCACCCTCAATTCTCGGCGTTCGACCTGTGACAGCCGTCCATACGTATCGAATCGGTCCACGGCGAAATACACCGAACCGTCATCACTCTTGTACGCGATCCCAGCCTCCAACAGGCGCTCGACGAGTGCCACCATCGATTCGATGTATTCCGTGGCACGCGGATACGTGTGCGCCGCCCGCATCCGCAAGTAATCGCGATCGTCGAAAAACGCCTTGACAAACGGATCCGTATGTTCGGTCAACGTCTTGTGATTGTCGTGCGCCGCCTTGATGGTCCGATCGTCGACGTCCGTCAGGTTCATAACCATGAACACGTCGAGCCCTTTGTATTCGAGGAACCGACGCAGGAGATCACCAAAGAGGAAGGTGCGGAAGTTGCCGATATGGGCATAGTTCCACACCGTCGGGCCGCACATATAGAACGTCACGCGGGGCGGGGCTAGCGGCTCGAAGTCGTCGATCGAGCGGGTAAGTGTATTGAAGAGCCGGATCGGCATGATGGAGTGGTAACCAAGAGTTGAGGATGAGGTCGCGCGACCGAAACCTAGGTGGCGCCTCGCCCGCCCGTCAACGCGCCATCAGCCCATGCCGAGAATGATGGCCACGATGAAGGGCCCACTTGCCCATGTGATGGTACCGGCCAACCCGAGGCAAAACAGCGGGGCAAGCACGTGCCAGGCTTGGAGCTGCGGTGATTCGTCCACCACCTGCAACCCGATCGCCCAGACCCCAACCGTCCATAATGAGATGAGGTTGAGGCGCGGATCTACGACCTCGAGCCAACGCGATGCAGGCTCGCCGCTCCACCAAAAAAGTAAAGGCCCGGTCTTAAAACGATGTGGCAAAGTCAGCGCAAGTCCCGGAGTCATCGCATCCGCCTGAACGAGGTAGGTGAGCACAAGCTCACCCACCCGACCTACGACTATTGGCGCCAAGCCCAACCCGATTGTGGCCCATACGGTCCACCGCCGCTCGCGCGGTAGACTCAACAGGCTGTCGGCTACCAATCCCAATATGATGCCGGCCACGAGGAGCGTCGGTGTCGGGACGAGACGATCGAGAAGCACCAGGCGCGACAGGCCACCCCGTATCGCCGTGTGTTGCGCCGACAGAAGTACGTCGCTGACAACCGGAAGTGCCTCGGAAAGAAGACGCAACTGCTTTGGCACGGTCGCCAATCCCAACAACGCCGCACCGAGCAGGACCAATACCCCTGGCACCCACCACGATTCGTCCGTTCGAATTCGCCGAAAGTTCCGGCGAGGATCCACCAGAACGCCGAGCACGCTTCGCCCACATTTCGCGAGGTTCACGCTTTCTCCGCCGCGGCCGCCGTTGCACGGAGAACGATGTCTTCCAGGGTCTCGTATCGAGTGCGCGATTGGGCAATCGGCAGTCGCTCTTCACGACAGGTCGCCAACACATGTTCGATACTCAACCCACGCTGGAGGGGAATGAGAACACCGAGCTGGGTTGGCGTACCTTCGGGGTAGTGGGCCAATAGGCGCCCGGCCGCAACGCGGGCATCACCGGTCACCGTGACCTCTGCGACCCTGTGATCGAGAAGGGTGGCTGTCGAAACATCTGCCGCGAGACGGCCCTCAACCAATACCAACACCCGGGTGGTAATACGCTCGATCGTAGCGAGATCGTGTGATGCGATGAGCACGACGCGGCCGGCGCCGCCGAGTTCGCGAATCCGGCCCCGGAGTCGTCGATGGACGATCGGGTCGATGCCATTCAGCGTTTCGTCGAGCCCAAGCACCCGCTCGCCTACAATGGCCGCCGCGCCGAACGCCAGTCGCTGCGCCATTCCGCGCGAATAGGTGCCGATACGGCGGTCGGCAAAGGATTCGCCATCGATCAATTCCAACGCCCATTGCATCAAACGCAGGCGGTGACCACGCGAGGTCGCGCGGTGACTCGCGACATACTGGAGCCACTCGAACCCCGACAACTCCGGCGGCATCAGTGGCGGATCGGCGGCATATCCAAATGCTCGGCGTGCGCCCCGGGTACCCGCACGAAAACCGTCAATCACCATGGACCCTCGCGTTAGCCGCGCGGTCCCCGACAGGGCTCGCAGGAGTGTAGACTTGCCCGCCCCATTCGGTCCGACGACGCCGACGATTTCACCCGGATCCACCTCAAACGAAATGCGATCGACGCCGAGCCACCGCCCACGACTTCTGGTCCACCGTTTCGTGGCCTCATGGACAGCGACAAGCGTCATGATGGACGCCTCGGCCCATCGGCCCAGAATCCCGCTGGCACAACGATCCAGGCGGCCGATGCGATGGACACGAACACCCACAACGCGAATACGGCCAGATCGACAATCATTCCCTCTTCCAGCACCCGGAGCCCACGCCATGCGAGTGGGAGCGCATTCCACAGCACGACGCCAACACGCTCGAAGAGACTCCCGTCTCCCAGCATTGCCTCTACGGTGGACGGCGGTAGCGGACCGAGGAGCGCCATCAGAAGCCCAATCGCACCCGCGGCACTTGCCCCCCATGCGGGGGCGAGAACCATCACGATGCCCCCCAACCCTATGGCTTGAGCGGAGGATACGAACAGCAACATGGTCGAGTGATCGTGGGTGCCGGTCAGTGTGACAACCGCCACCGATGCCGTAGCCGTTGTGACGAGACCTACACCAAGTAGGCGCCCGACCGGGGCGTGCCACCAAGCGCCGGCGGCCCGACCAACCGATGCCAGAGCAGCCCCAGGCGACAGGACTCTGGATGCCGCAACCGACGCCACCGCTCCAGAAACCACGAAGACCGTGCGGAATGCTTCGCGTGCGTTATCGCGTGGGCTCATCCACGTGGCCGCCACGACGACAGCCGCCAAGAGAGCTACCAACCGTACCGTGCGGTGCCGCGTGATAAGTTGCACGGCCAGGACAGTTTCGGCCTTCAGGCATACGACGGTCATGTGCGGCGGCGGGCGGAGGATTGGCCCTCCGCCCGACCCCGGTCGGCCAGGTAACAAGGTGAATTGCGTCCTAGACCACGTCCAAGAGGGTGCACATAGCCGTGCGAATCATGTAGCAGTACCCTCGAGCCGCGGCCATATAGATATCGTTCCCTTCGAAATCGCCGTCGCATGAACCAACCGCTTCGATCATACACTTTGTTGTCTTACCGCCCTGTTGTGCGTCAGCAGGCTGTGGATTGGGAAGCATGCTGACCAACCCAGCCAGCACTACTGCGGTTACCAAGCGTTTCATGGTGTACCTCCTGCGCCGAAGCGCGGTGGCGACCAACCGGTACCGCCGACGGAAGCGAGGATACACGCACGATGCCCATGGAGCGTTATCGTTTTTGTGCGCGATGGGAGCATTCTGTTGCAAGCCGCGGACAAACGAAAAGCGGCCACCCATGAGGGCGGCCGCTCAGGTCACAAACTCGTTTTCGTTCTGTGGCTAACTGGGAGACTCCGACGACGATTCCTCGGTGAACTCTCCATCCTCGACGTCATCCCCACCCGCACCGAGCTTCTTCTTTCCCGCGCTTTCGCCGGCGGGTAACATCCCCATCTTTTCCTTCAACTCGATCAACTGTTGATCGGCGTTTCCGTGAAATTCGAGTTGTGCGAACTGTTTGTCGAGTGAGTCGCCTTCCAGCTCGCCGGCCAACTCTGTGGCGGCGAGCGCCTGACGTTCCATGTCGGAGATGCGTTCTTCCATCCGGTTGAAGCTATCGAACGCACTGCGATCGGATGCGGCTGACATCGTCTCTTGAATGTGCCGTTGCGCCTTGGCACGTTTTTGCCGGGCAACGAGCAGGTTCTTCTTCCGTTTGGCTTCTTCGATCTTGTCGTTGAGCTCACGCAGCGACGCCTTCAGTGTCTCGACGTCGCTCTTGTGGCGCACCCACGTTTCGTGCAGTTGCTGCGCAGTCTGCCCGTGCTCGCTCTGGCGCATCAGAGCCTGCTTGGCAAGATCGTCGCGCCCTTCCTGCACCGCCAACATCGCTCGCTGCTCCCAGTCTTCGGCCGCCTTCTTTTCCTTGTCGACCTGCGCCAGCAGCTTTTTCTCGTCGGCGATGGACGTGGCCACTTCCTGCTTAGTCCTTGCCAACTGCCCGCGCATGTCCATCACGAGCTGGTCGAGAACCTTTTCGGGATCCTCAGCCCGCCCGATAAGTGCGTTGATGTTGGCCTTGATTACGGTAGCCAACCTGGAAAAAATGCCCATCCGTCTCTAACCCTCCGATTATCGGCCAACCACACCCGCCCGTCAGAACATCATTGCGGTCCCAATCTGGTCCAAGGCGGTCCGCCGCGCCACCACGATTCCTTCTTCTATAATAGGACTACTCATATGGGACTACCCAGAACCCGCTTCAATTGTTCCACTTTGGAACGTTAACGCCACGGCCCCTCTTCCGGTTTGTCACCACCACCCTTGGGCAGTTCCTGCGGGTCATTAGAACGCGCGAGCATGCGCTCGGCAAAATCAACTCGCTCCCCTAGCTCCATCACCTCGTGTCTTACCGTCTCGATCTCTTCAATGAGATCGTCCAAACGGTGAGCGAGTTCGTTAGACCCGCCCAAGCCACCACCCCGGATACGGTCGGCCACTGCTCTCCCGACCGGAGAAATCGCCAGCAAGAACGTGAAGAACCCACCGAACACCATGACAATGGCAACGATGTCCGACAACTACTGACCTCCTGGCAGTGCCGATTGATCACCGTGTTTTGTCAGGAGACGCTCGGCAAAGTCCATACGTTCCTCGACCTCCGACAACCGATATCCCACCTCTTCGAGTTCACCGATCAGCGCACCCGTATCATCTCCACCATCCCTCAATCGACTCGCGCGCCCGGCGATGCGATCCGCAATCGCCTTGCCGATTGGCCCCCTTAGAATGATGACGCTCGCTACCGAAAAGAAGAGCGCAACTGGAATCAGAGGTTCGAGACCGTTCATGGCAAGTCCTCAGCTACGCCACTTTGGGCTGGGTCCACTTGGTGACCAGCTCCTTGGCGAGCGTGCCAAGAATACATACCCCCAGCGGTGGTAATCACCATAATCAATGCCATCGCACCGTCGATCGGATCCATCAGTCTCCCTCCGGTGTGTCTGGACTGACCTACGCACCAACGTTTCAAAAAGTGTCATTTCGACACTGATTGTAAGACATCCTCCAGCAAGGGCCTGAGATGCTGCCCGGTGTGCGACGCCGGGATCTCAACGACCTCCTCTGGTGTCCCCGCAGCCATGACCCGACCACCGCGTTCCCCACCATCGGGACCGAGATCGATGATCCAATCCGCAGTCTTCACCACCTCGAGGTTGTGCTCGATCACGATCACCGTGTTGCCTTTGTCGACCAACCGATGCAATACGTCCAGCAGTAACCGTACGTCCTCGAAGTGCAGGCCCGTGGTGGGCTCGTCCAAGATATACAACGTCGTCCCCGTATCTCGTTTCGACAACTCAGTGGCCAACTTAACCCGCTGCGCCTCCCCACCCGACAGCGTGGTTGCGCTCTGGCCGAGGTGGAGGTATCCGAGCCCCACGTCGTTGAGCAACTCGAGCTTGTTTCGGATTCTGGGCTGTCTGTCGAAGAATTCCATGGCGTCGGAGACCGTCGAATCGAGCACGTCCGCGATGGACTTCCCGCGATAACGGACTTCGAGCGTTTCACGATTGTACCGGCGACCCTTGCAGACATCGCACGACACATACACGTCGGGCAGAAAGTGCATCTCGATCTTGATCAGCCCATCGCCCTGACACGGCTCGCAGCGCCCTCCCTTAACATTGAAGGAAAAACGACCCTGCCCGTACCCTCGGATTTTCGATTCGGGCAGTTCGGCGTACAGTTTCCGAATGGGTGTGAGCAAACCTGTGTACGTCGCCGGGTTGGACCGTGGTGTGCGTCCAATCGGGCTCTGGTCGATATCCAGAACCTTGTCGAGGTACTCTATTCCCTGAATCCCACTGTGGTCACCGGGCAAAGCCTTCGACCGGTAGAAATGCCTCGCCAGGGCGCGATAGAGAATGTCGGTTACGAGGGTCGACTTCCCGGATCCCGACACGCCGGAAACGGAGATGAACGTTCCGAGCGGGAATGCGATATCGAGGTCCTGCAGATTGTGTTGCCGCGCGCCTAGCACTCGAAGCCAGCGATCGCCGGTCGGCTTGCGCCGGATCGACGGCACTGCGATGCGAAGCTCGCGACGCAGATAACGCCCCGTGAGCGAGGTTTCGTGTCCAACCACGTCCTCGACCGTTCCCTCCACAACGACTTCGCCACCGTGTCGACCAGCCCGCGGACCAAGATCTATCACGTGATCCGCCGCCCGGATGGTGTCTTCGTCATGCTCCACGACGATAACCGTATTCCCGAGGTCTCGAAGCCCGCACAACGTTGCCAGTAGCCGTTGGTTGTCGCGGGGATGAAGGCCAATCGATGGCTCATCCAGCACGTAGAGCACCCCTACCAGACGGCTCCCTATCTGGGTTGCGAGTCGAATGCGTTGGGCTTCTCCACCGGAAAGCGAGGCAGCCGAGCGACCGAGCGTGAGGTAATCGAGTCCGACGTCGTCGAGGAAGCGAAGGCGTTCGACGACCTCCTTGAGAATCGGTCCGGCAACTTCGGGATCGACTCCCGAGGCACCGTTCGAACGGAACGGGATTCCTTCGAAGAACCGAAGCGCCCCCCGGACGGATTGGTCCACGACTTCGCCGATGTTCATGCCGGCCAGCAGCACGCCCAAGCTCTCGAGTTTGAGCCTGTGCCCCGAACACGTCTCGCACGGCACCTCGACCATATACTCGGCGAGTTGCTGTCGGACGGCGTCGGACCGTGATTCCTGGTACCGACGCCCGACATTGACCACGATGCCATCCCATGTCACCTCGTAACTACTCTGGCCTTTGGCCCCGGTCTTGAACCGAAAGGTCCTGTTGGGTACGCCGTGGAGCAGTGCCTGCCTGACTCGCTTCGAGAGTGACCCCCACGGCATGCCCAGATCGAACTTGAGTGCCTCCGCCAAGGTGGGTAGCACGACCTTCCGCAGGTATCCGCGCGGTTCACCCCACGGCAGCACGACGCCCTCAAGGATCGAGATCCGCGGGTCGCCCAGCACCAAGTCCGCACTCACGGCCCGGGTCGTTCCCAACCCCGAGCAATCCGAACACGCGCCGTATGGTGAGTTGAACGAGAACTGCCGCGGCTCCAACTCCGCCAACGAATACGCGCATTCCGGACAGGCAAAATGCTCGGAAAACAATACCGGTTTGGCTGCCTGCCCCTTGGTGACTTCAACCAAGCCGTCCGCCACCTTGAGTGCCGTCTCGATCGAATCATGCAGGCGGCCGCGGTCCTTGGCCCGAACGACGAGGCGATCGACGATCAGCGAAATGTCGTGATTCTTGCGGCGGTTAAGCTTAGGTGGGCTCGCGAGGTCGTAGACCTCGCCGTCGATGCGGGCTCGGACGAACCCCTGCTGACGCACACCCTCGAGGAGATCGCGAAACTCACCCTTCCTGCCCCTCACCAGCGGAGCGGCCACCTCGACCTTGGTGCCGCTGCGCCATGCAAGCACCTGGTCACTAATCTGTGAGGAACTCTGGCGCGCAATCGGAGACCCGTCGTTGGGACAGTGTGGCGTGCCCACTCGCGCCCACAGCAACCGGAGATAATCGTAGATCTCCGTGACTGTCCCAACCGTCGATCGAGGATTGTGACCCGCGGTTTTCTGCTCGATGGCAATCGCGGGTGACAGCCCCTCGATCGCATCGACGTCCGGCTTCTCCATCAAGCCGAGAAACTGCCTCGCATAGGCCGAGAGCGACTCTACGTAGCGTCGCTGCCCCTCGGCATAAATCGTGTCGAAGGCCAGGGAAGATTTTCCGGAGCCGGACAGCCCGGTCAGGACGGTGAGCCGGTTCCGTGGAATCGTGACACTCACATTCTTCAGATTGTGGACGCGAGCGCCACGGACGATCAGGGCATCTTTCGGCATGAACCTTGAAAGGTAGAAAGTCCTACGCAATCCGGTCAATCCTCGGGGGTAGAACTGGTTTCTTGCGGCGGCCCCTAGTCAGGGATAGTTTCACTGCCCCTCCAAGAGAAATCGAGACGAGATGGGAGCAACCAACGCGGGCGAGTTCATCGTCGCCATGACCACACTTCCGGATGCCGGAAGCGCCAAAGCGTTGGTTCGTTCGTTGGTTGATCGTCACCTGATCGCCTGTGGCACGGTGATCGACCCCGTCACCTCGATCTACCGCTGGAAGGGGGCAGTCGAGGAATCCAATGAAGTCCAAGTCTTGATCAAGACGCACCGCGACCGATTCGCCGAGCTCGAAGCCGCCATGCGGGATCTGCATCCGTACGACGTCCCAGAGTTGCTGGCGCTCCCGGTCGCCGAGGGTCTTAATGACTACCTGACATGGGTGCGAGCAGAGACGGCACCAGGGGAAGCGGCATGAACAAGACCGATCGGCGGAGCCACGCAAAACGTCAAGTCGCGGCAGAACTCTCGGCGCGGGCGGCTAAACGCCGCGATAGTGGCCCCACCCCCAAGATCCGCGACAGTGGGCCAACGTTCACCCTGGTCTCGAACAAGGATGCTACAGGCAAGGATTCCACCGAGAATGTGCTGTATCGAGCCGCACGGAAGGCTAGCAACGAACAACAGGGTCGGCGGGCTGTGGGCATTTTTCGCGAACTCCTCCTGCTCAATCCCGCGAACGTCAAAGCGCGCCTGAACCTGGCTCTCCTACTTTTTCAGGACGGAGACCAAGATGGCGCCCTGATCGAACTCGAGCGGGCACATTCGATCGATCCTGAAGACAGCTCCGTACTGATTCATCGCGGGGCAATCCGCGGTGTCGCGGGTCGGTTTGCGGATGCTGAGAACGACCTTCGCAGAGTCCTCCGGGCCGAGCCCAGTAATCCCGACGCGCACTTCGAACTTGGGCTCCTCATGTCACGCCGCGGACTTTGGCGAGACGCCATCCCATTCCTCCGGCGCGCCGTCGAATTGGATTCGAGTCGGCCCTCCGCCTATTACTATCTTGGGGAAGCCCTCAATCACGTCGATGACCTGGGCGGTGCCCTCCTGTGTTTCCAACGAGCCGTGGAACTGCGTCCGAACAGCCCGAAGACCCTCTACGGGATGGGGATAGTACTCGACCGGCTGAGTCGACCCGACGAAGCAGCTCAGATGTATCGCCGGTCGCGAGAACTGGCCCACCAGTAGTCCGCATTCTGGTTGGCGAGCCGCATCCATCGAGGTGGACGCGGTCGTCCGACCCGCCACATCACTACTCGAACCTGCTGCCGAACCGACTACCCTCGACCAGTTGGGTACATCCCCGAGCTGGCAGCCCCTACCACATGACCGTCCGTTGGATATAGGCGCGGCTGTCGTGACCGATGGAGGCTCGCTTGCCGCCGACTACATCATCCATGCGGTGGTGTCGAGTCCCACCAAGCCCATCACCGGGCTTGGCATGGACACCGCGGCCCGAATCCTCATCGATACGATCTTTCGTTGCCGAACTGCCACCTACTCCATGGAAGTGTGTATAGTGGTGGGTTCGGAGGAGGAAAAATCCATGGTCAACGCGTTTCTCCGCAGCCGCCAAGCCTATGAATCGTAGATATCTCGCCGTCGGCATCCTGGGCGTCTGGCTGGGGGCGTTGGGCTGGCTCCTCAAGCGTGAGTACCTCGGGCCGGGAACGGATCTGCTGGCCGACGCGCCATTCAACGTGTCCCCTGGCGCGACGTACTATCGACTGTCGCTTGGTGACGTACAGGTCGGATTTCAGTCCATGAGTGTGGACACCGTGGCAGACACGGTTCGAGTATTGGATTTCACGTTGTTGAACGTTCCGGCTGCGGGACAAGGTCAACGCGTCGAGACCCGGACGTCTATCAGCCTCTCGCGTTCACTGCAACTGCGAACGTTCGAATGGGTCCTTCGCGATCGCAATGCGCGCGTTCGTGTTAGCGGCGCGATGGACGGCGACTCGTTGCTTTCCCTGGAGTTGCAGAGTATCGGAGGATCACAGGGATCTGAGCTGCAGCTGGACGCGCCGATCGTTCTACCTGCGTTGGCACCCATGCTGATGGCCTTTGGAAGCAATCTCGCAATCGGTCAGTCCTACAATATGCACTTGTTCGATCCGCTGCGGCTCCGACCCCGTCCCGTCGAGCTTCGTGTCACTGCCGAATCCACCTTCGTTATCCCAGATTCCGCCGATCAGCCCGAGGGGCAGGTCGAATGGATCCCGGCGCGCTGGGACACCGTCCACGCCTGGTACGTGACATACAAAGGTGACAATTTCGAGCTCGACGCGTGGATCGACGACTTGGGCCAGATAGTTTCGGCGCGGACGCCGGCGGGGTTTCGCATAGAGCGGACGGCATACGAGATCGCGTACGAAAATTTCGGCCGCGGTGACTCGGTTCCTGTTCTTCCGCCGCAGAGAGGGACAGATCTGGTTCGTCAGACAACGGCTGCGGCCAAAGTCGCCCCCGATCGACCCGTGCAGGAGCTGCGGGTTCGACTCGACGGGATCGATCTAACCCGGATCGACCTCGACGGCACCCAACAGCGACTACACGGAGATACGCTCGTAGTCTCCACGGTCGACTCCAACTTCCTGCGCGCGGCGTGGCGTTTGCCAAACCGCGATGGCCAGCTGGCAGGGTACCGGAAGCCAGACCCGTTAATGCCGAGCACAGACCCACGCATTGAAGCACAGGCCAGGCAGGCGATCGGATCCACCCGGAACCCCAGGCGCGCTGCCAATGCCTTGATCAATTGGGTGTACTCAGAAATCGACGAACGCGTGTCAGAGGGAGCGGTCAACGCTGTAGACGTGCTCACCTCTCGGCGGGGAAACGCAAATGATCAGACGGCGCTCCTTGTGGCCATGGCCCGTGCTATCGAGCTTCCCGCGCGGCCGGTATCAGGACTCGTCTACCTAAACGGTCGTTTCTACCATCATGCGTGGGCCGAAGTGTTTCTTGACGATTGGGTACCGGTAGACCCAACTCACGGTCAGTTTCCGGCCGATGCTTCACATCTTCGCTTCGTGGTGGGCGGATTCGCCCACCAGCTCGAGCTCCTTCGGGCTCTTGGCGATCTCTCCCTCGACGTTCTGGAGGCGCGTACAGAATGATCCGACTGCAGGGTTTGACCAAACGCTACGGGAAGTTCGTTGCGGTAAATGCCATAGATCTCCACGTTCCGCGCGGACAGTTGTTCGGATTCCTTGGGCCCAACGGTGCCGGCAAAACCACCACGCTGCGCATGATTGCGGGTATCCTCCGTCCCACAGAAGGGCGGGTTGCGCTCGGCGGTGACGATGTCACGACGAAGCCCATGGCTGCCAAAGCGCGACTCGGATATATCCCAGACCGTCCGTTCGTCTACGAGAAACTGACAGGTGCCGAGTTCTTGCGATTTGTCGCGGCGCTCTACAACCAGGACGGAACCGTCATCGAGAAGCGCATCGACGAGCTTCTCGATCTGTTCGAGTTGTCAGTGTGGAAGCACGAGTTGGTCGAATCGTACAGCCATGGGATGAGGCAAAAGCTCATCATCTCGAGCGCGTTGATTCACCGCCCAGAGTGCATCGTGGTCGACGAACCGCTGGTGGGACTCGACCCCAAAGGCGCACGATTGCTGAAGGACATCTTCCGCGAGTTCGTCGAGCGTGGCGGAACAGTGTTCATGAGTACACACACGCTCGAGGTGGCCCAGGCCGTGTGCGACCGCATCGCAATCATTCAAGAGGGCAACATCGTTGCCCAAGGCACCATCGACGAATTGCGAGAACAGACCGCCGCCGGTGACGTATCGCTCGAAGAGCTCTTTCTCAAGCTCACGGGCGGACCAGCAATGCGCGAGCTTGCGTCCGTGCTCGCAGATTGATGACAACACTCGTCCACATTCTCAGACCGAAGTGGCAAACCGCGATCGCGCGTGGTCGGCAAAGCGAAGGCAACCGGGGCAAAATCCTCATCATTGGATTCGTCGGCCTCCTCTTCTGGCTCGGCGTATTCGGAGTGTTGTACCGGGTGCTCGGCTATTTTCGCGGCGTCGAAGAGATAGGTGCGCTGCTCGCCGGGAAGCTCATGAGCCTGGCTCTGCTTTCGTTCCTGGCCATCCTCCTCCTGTCAAACGTCATCACGGCGTTGTCTTCCTTCTTCCTCGCAAGGGACCTCGACCTTCTGGCTGCCGCTCCGGTCGATTGGCTCAATCTGTATCTCGCGAAGCTCAGCGAGACGATGCTGCACTCGAGTTGGATGGTGGGGCTCATGGCGGTGCCGATCTTCACGGCGTATGGCATTATCTACGATGGAGGATGGGCATTCGGGTTTCTGGCGATCGCGGTACTCCTGCCACTGTTGATCGTACCCGCCGCGGTTGGCAGCGCGATCACACTGATTCTCGTCAATGTGTTCCCGGCCCGCCGCACCCGAGACCTGCTCTCGATCATCGCCATCGGGGCGGCGGGCGGCGTAGTGGTCCTGTTCCGGATCATTCGCCCGGAGCAACTGGCTCGCCCGGAAGGGTTTCGCAACCTTCTCGACTTCATAACGGTCCTTCAGACTCCCACGTCACCCTTCCTACCCAGCGAATGGGCAACGGAGGCCATCATGGGATTCCTCGTCGGACCGTTCGACGTATTCCCGGTGTTGCTGCTCTGGAGCACTGCAGCCGGCATCGTGGTCTTGGGCGCAACTCTGCATTTTGCGCTGTATCCCACAGGATTCACGAAGGCTCAGGAAGGTGCTCAACGGTTCGTCAAGGGATGGGTTTGGAATAGTGTATTGAACCCCATCTTCAAACCGTTGTCCGTCGCCAAACGGGAGTTCGTGATCAAGGATCTCAAGCTTTTTTTTCGCGACACGACGCAGTGGAGTCAACTTATCCTGCTCGGCGTCCTCGTCGTCATCTACCTCTTCAACATCCGGGCACTCCCCCTGTTCTCCGGGGAGCAAGTTCCGTTCATCCTCGTTACGGTTATCTCCTTCTTGAACCTCGGGCTGGCCGGCTTCGTTCTGGCGTCGATCGCCGCGCGCTTCATCTTCCCGGCGATCTCGCTCGAGGGACGCCAAATGTGGCTCTTGAGGTCGAGCCCTCTCGATCTGCGCACGTTGTTATGGTCGAAGTACTGGGTCGGGACTATTCCACTGCTCGTGCTTGCCCTCACGATCACCGTATTCACCAACGTCCTCCTCCAGGCATCGGGATTCATGATGGCAGTGGGAATCATCACGATCGTCCTCCTCACGCTTGCGATCAGTGCCATGGCACTCGGATTCGGCGCACTATTTCCGCAATTCGAGACGGAGAATGCCGCGCAGATTCCAACGTCGTATGGGGGGTTGGTGTTCATGATGACCACGATCGCCCTGTTGGCGCTGGTCATCGTGATCGAGGCGATCCCGATCTACGGATATCTGCAGGCGCAGTTCCAGGGTCAGGCGATTGGGATCAGTCCTACAATGGTAATGGCGTTTGGGACGGTAGTCGCCGTTTGTCTCGGCGTGATGGGAACGTCGCTCTACGTGGGCCTACGAAAGATGGAGAGCTTCGAGTTCTAGCTCGCCGACAGCTCCACCGCAGCCCGAACAGAATTCGCTTCCTTCCTCTATTTCCGTGCCGCACGACGGGCAACGAGGACGAGCATCCGACATGCTCAACGCCCGACCACATTGCGAACAGAATACGGCATCGGCCTCTGGGCGAGGCCCGCACGTCGGGCACCGCTTCCCACCATCGCCTTTGGCTGCCCGAATGATGCGTTCGGCCTCATCCTCGATCGAGCTTCCGTCCGATCCATCCTCGGCGCGCTCATGCTTGATCGCCGCCAATGCGCGTTTCGCATAGTCGCTCTTCATGCGTTCGAAGTCGTCATCGGACAGTTTGCCCGTGGCGTGATCGAATTCAATCTCTTGCAACGCGAGCAGCGCCTGGATTTTCGGGGAGGCCGATTCTTCGATTTCTACTACGTCGAGATCGGCCAGCGGACTCGCTTCAGCCGACCGGCGAAACAGCAGCGGCTCCAACACGATGGCCACGGCCGCGAGGGTAACGAGAACGCCGGCAACTAGTTCAAGCATAGATCAATGACCGAGTTTGGTGAGTTCCTCTTCGAGGAGAGCCTGGTCGTCCGCATCGACATCGGACATGACCGACGATGCCGCCGCGATCGACGAAAGCCGATGGCGTCGCAGCAACATCCAGGCGATCGACGCCCCCACAGCCGTAATGACGAACCCCGGCAACCAATAGGCGGCGAGGTTGAATCCTGCTTTCTTCGGCGCCATCAGTACGGTTTCGCCGTATTGTGCGACGAACGCATCCACGATTTCCTGGCCGGTCATGCCGTCTTCCATCATCGACACAACCTCACGGTGCATGGCCGGTGAGACGCCGCAAGTGAAATCCGTCGTTCGACATGTGTACACGTCGAGGTTGCACCCACAGGTGCATTTGATCGTGCCTTCGAGTGCGACGATGAACGGATCGTTCTCGTAATCAGTGATGCGGTTCCGCGGACGCCCGGCCCAATTGGGCCTATACAACGGGGCCGCTTCGTCGTTCGATTGTACGGGCTCTTGCGTCAGGGCGACAGGCACCAGTGCCGCGCCCGCAAAGCCGAGAAAATCGCGCCGGGAGGTGATCAAGGCTTTCATACCGTTCCTACCATCTGAGGTTTCCTGGCCGTACCACGGACCACGCGTTCGGTCATCACCCGGCTACTGGGCCACATGGTGATCATGCCGCCGATCACGAGAATGACGCCACCGAACCACACCCACCACACAAGCGGGTTCAACGTAAACCGGTAGACGGCCTCTTCGGTTCCCTCCACCGACCCTGCGAAGACCACGTAGATATCCTCGCGGAGGTCGCTGCGAATCCCGGCCTCTGTGGACGGCTCGAACGAGGCCTCGCGCAAATCACGAGGGCACGGGTCGACTTGGACTCGACACGTAAAGTGCTGCCGTTTTTCGCTCTTGATGCGACCAATGGTCTCACCGTTTCGCTTCACCTCCACGAGTGCGGCCGATACGAATCGGTTGAGTTCCCATCCCTGTGAGACTCCGAGATGCGTGAACTCATAGGTGTAGCCGAACGGCGATCGCATCTCGACCGACTCTCCGGGTAGCAACGACGCCTCCATATCCTTCTTGAAGGCCATCCCGGCAAAAGCCACGAAGTACACCACAATGCCAACGTGGACCACATAGCCACCGTAGCGCCGCCGATTGCGCGCCACCATTCGCGCCAGGGCAGTGGCATAACCCTCTCCGTGCAGCCGGTGCCGCGCGCCAATCCCGCGGCTGAATTCCTGGGCAATTCCCGCAAGAACGAAGGCCGCCAACCCGAAAGTCACGACTGCATAGAAATCCCGCGCCCCTACCGCCGCGAGGATGACCGACACTACCAATCCAGCCCCAACCGGCACGATGAACTGCCGCCTGAGATGGCCGCTGCTAGCATGACGCCAAGCGATGAGTGGCCCGATGCCGGTAAGACCCAACAACCCCAGCCCCAGCGGGATGTTCACTTGATTGAAAAACGGTGGGCCAACGGTGACCTGCGTCCCCCGCACGAGTTCCGAAATGATTGGAAAGAGCGTGCCCCACAACACCGAGAACGCCACACCCACCAGGAGCAGGTTATTGAACAAGAACGACGCCTCTCGCGAGACCATGCTCTCCAGTTCCATGTCCGCCTCGAGGAGCGGAAGTCGGGACAGTAATAGCGCGGTCACCACGACGACAATCAGAATCAAGAACCCCAAGAAGAAATAGCCAACGCTGGACTGCGCGAACGAGTGAACGCTGGAGATAATCCCGCTGCGGGTGATGAAGGTGCCGAAGATCGACAGCACAAAGGTGCCCGAGATCAGGATCATGTTCCACTTTTTCAGCATCCCTCGCTTTTCCTGAATCATTACCGAATGCAAAAATGCCGTCATCGTGAGCCAGGGCAGGAAGCTGGCGTTCTCCACGGGATCCCACGCCCAATACCCACCCCAACCCAACTCGACGTACGCCCACCACATGCCGAGCGTGATGCCGACGGTCAGGAACATCCAGGAGACGAGTGTCCACTTCCGAATGGCGTGTAGCCATCCGGTATCCAACTGCTTGGATATGAGCGCCGCCATTGCGAACGCAAAGGGAATCGTGATACTGATATACCCGAGGTACAGCATGGGTGGATGCACCACCATGCCTGGGTTCTGGAGCTGAGGGTTGAGCCCGTTGCCGTCGATCGGAGTGAACGCCAGGCGTTCGAACGGGTTCGCCCCAAATAGCGTAACGGCCACGAAGAACAGGGTGACGACCGAGGTCACCCCGGCCACGTACGGCAGCAAGTGGTCGTAACGCCGTGGGGTCATCCACTGAGCGAGGGCCGCGAAAAGCGCCAGCACAACGGCCCAGAACAGAAGGCTTCCGGCCTGCCCACCGTAGAACGCCGCAAGGACGTACACGAGCGGGAGATCGCGGTTCGTGTAGCTCGCCACGTAGGCCACATTGAAATCGTGCTTGACGAGCGCGGTGAGGAGGCTCAGCGAAGCCACGAACAACACCCCAAACAAGGCGTATGTGGTTCGCTTCGAGGAGAGAATCAGCTCCGGGCGCTGCTTCGCACCACCCACAAAACCCACGACGCTCCCCCAAATGGCAAGGAGGAGTGCTACCCAAAGAGCAAGTTGTCCGAGAAACGTCATTGTTAGGGTTCGAGCACCGCTTCGTACCGGGACCCGCACTTGGCGAGGAGCGTCGTCGCCTCGAACGTCCCGTCCCTCCCGAGCCGTCCCTCTACGACCACGTCGACATCGTCCGTGAACGTATCAGGTGCCAGCCCACGGTACACCACCGGGAAGGTGTGCGGGCCATCCGTCATCTCGAAAGTGATCGTTTGTGTCGCGACGTCCCGCGAAATCGAGCCGCGCACCACCCGAGCACCAATCTTGACCCCAACGTCGTGGAACGACGGATCTATGGCGACCCGCTCGGCCAACTCAGTAGGAGTAAGGAAATAGACACCGGTGTCCTTGATTCCCGTCGCCATCAAATATCCTACGGAGACGAAGATCAGCACCGCACCGAAGATGAATTTGTATTTGGCTTTCATAGTTCCGAACGTTTCAGTCGGGGTTAGGTCTGGATCGAAATATATGGTACCGCAAATGACCTCGGTAGGTTCATTAAAGATGCCTTCATCTCTTCTATTAAGAAGGAAAGCGGCATCCTAGGATGCCGCCCAATGAAGTGTCGCGTTCACCGCCCGCTTCCAGCCCCCGAAATCGGCCTCTCGGGGG